>CBFDAZ010000158.1:0-9281 GCA_965602825.1 uncultured bacterium | reverse complement strand
TCCCGAAGAGCGCCAGCCAGCTCCAGATGGCGAACAGGAATGCTCCGACGTAGTAGAGAGTGATGTGAACGACGACGCAGCCCGTAGTGGCCACGGCGACTTTGTCGGAGCTGACGTCCTCGCGGGGCGCACCATTGCTCCGCTCTTTCGCTTCCTGGCTCATGCCCTCTCCCTGTCAGGCCTCCCACTCAGATCCCAAGTCACTCGGCGCTAGTGTGAGCCCCAGAACCGCCACCACGGACGGCGCTGCGCCTCGGGTCGCTGCGGGGCTTCAGCGTCTGAGAGGTCTGCGGAAGCGGCCTGAGAGGCCTCGAAGGCCTCCTGCTCCCCGATCCACACCTCCATGATCCACGTTGCCAGGTTCGGCCACTTCTCGTCGGTCAGGCCGTCGTGAGACCAGTAGAGGACTTCGGGCGACTCACCTGACGCATGCATGCAGAAGTAGTCGGCGTTGTTGTCGCAGAAGGGCAGGAGGTCGGGCGGGAAGCCTGGATACGCTCGCGCGTCTTCGAGCATCTCGACCAGACGCGGCGGCCAGCCTCCGGAAGTCGTCACCTGCGCCGGTTCCTGCGTCCCGTACACAACATCGCTCGCCTCCAACAGGAAGCGGCGATAGTCCGCGTGGAACTTGGCCTCCAGGCGGCCCTCGGCTTCGTCCACCTCTTCCGAAGTGGGTAGCCGCGCCGGCTTGGGCACGGGCTGGTTGCGCTTCCTCAGCTCCTGAATGGCCTCAGATATCGTCATGGCGTCCCCCCCGTCGGGCGATGGGCTGCCTGCTGAGTCCACCGGCACGAACAGCCCGGCAGCCTCCATGGCGTCGCACAGCTCGCGGCGGCTCCGCAGGATGTCCTGTGCGAAGGCTTCCGGGCTGACGGGCTTGGCGCCGCCGATCCCGGTTCGGCCGCGTGAGACGTCGGCTCACGTCGTCACTTTGCCGTTGCGGATCGTGACCTCGTGCCCGTGCTCCCCATCGTGGCGGCAGTTCCAGCCCAGCTGGACGACCCGCTTGCCCCCAGACACCCATTCCTGCCCAGCAAGACGCCGGAGGCGGAGGATGCAAGAATAGGACTCGGAGCTGTTGAGAGAGCTTTCAAACCAGGGGGACAGACAGCCATTTCGCCCAGACGACGGTCGAAATGGTGTCAGTCCCCGAACGGCGGGGCTTTCTGAACAGCTCCACTGTCTGTCTTTGATCCGCGCGGTAACCGGTGAGAGGCGAGCCGGCAGCCTCCTCGATTACTTACCCTTCTCCTTCCGCGGGTCCTCGCGGAAGACCACCATGCCGGGGCCAAGAACCTGCTTCGGCGTGCCCTTGACCTTCAGCTCGATAACGCTCACCAGCGGATCGGGGGCCTCTTTGGGCAGGCCGTAGAGGACCAGCCGATCCCTGGCCTGGGTGAACTTCACCTTGCGCCCACCCATGAGCCGCGCCTCAACGACCTTGCAGGTGAGGCCGCCGATGGCCAGCTCGGTTCCCGGCCAGCGGTTGCAGTGGAAGTAGAGTGTCTGGCCGTTGCGGCTGAAGGCCCCGATGACCGACCACTCCTGTCGCATCGGGTCGGTGGCGTCGTAGACGGCGGGACCGTACTTGTCGAGCCATCTGCCCACCTGGCGGAGGATCCTGGGCATCGGGGCGATGACACTGCCATCGGGGGCGGGGCCGATGTTAAGGAGCAGGTTGCCGCCGCCCGCCGCGACCTGGCGGAGCATGCCGACGACCTGCGAGGGGCTCTTGTAGTCGGTGTCGATGGGCGTGTACCCCCAGGCGCTGTTGAAGGTCATGCAGGCTTCCCACATGCGCTCGGGGTCGGGGGTGATGTGCTGCTCGGGAGTGCCGAAATCGCCGGGGAGCTGGTTGCGGTTGTTCATGATGATGTCGGGCTGCAGGTCCAACACCATCCGGTTCATCTTCTCGGATTCCCAGCCCTCGGCGTTGAGCGGCCAGGAGACGTCGTACCACATGATGTCAATCTTGCCGTAGTTGGTGAGCAGCTCCCGGACTTGCCCGTGGATGTAATCGACGAAGCGGCGGCGGGCCTTCTCGTCGGTGGCGCAGCGGGCCCCGTCCGGGTGGTGCCAGTCCATCAGGGAGTAGTAGAAGCCGACGCGGAGACCCTCGGCGCGACACGCCTCGACGTACTCGGCGACGAGGTCGCGTTTGGGCCCGCGCTTCACGGCGTTGTAGTCGGTCAGCTCGGAGCCAAACAGACAGAAGCCCTCGTGGTGCTTGGTCGTCATGACCATGTAGCGCTGACCGGCCTGTTTGGCGAGGCGGGCCCACTTGCGGGCCGGCCACTTACCGACCTGCCAGGTATCGGCGAGCTTCTCGTACTCCTTCACGGGAATCCGCTCACGGTTCATCACCCATTCGTGGCGTCCGAGCTGGGCGTAGAGGCCCCAGTGGATGAACATCCCGAAGCGGGCCTCGCGGAACCACGCGAGTCGGCGCTGCTGGTCTTTCTCGGCGGCGGTGAGCTTCCGTTTGGCGGGCATCCGAGGTTTCCCCCTTGCGTTGTGGGTTCACGACCCGCTGATCCCAGCGAAGCGGGCGCGATGAACCGCGCCCCTACTTGGGCAGCGCGATCTGTTCGACCGGAGAGGGTCGAGTCTGCGCCATTTCGCTACCTCCACGCGTTTCACCTTATCAGCTCATCCAGTCTCCGCATCGAGGATTGGCGGCCCCAAGCCTCGGGACCGACCGATCCGGGCAATGCGGCAGGTCTCCACACGGATAGCGACGAACAAGCCCTGTTGCCCCAACACGCGATTCAAGGGCTGCGCCTGCGCAATTGCCGTCGGGCGCGCCGTGAAAGGAGACAGTGAGCTCATGGGAATGGTTGACCTGGAAACCGGGCAAGAGACGTGTCTTGATGTGCCCGAACTCGAGAAGAAGGCCCGGTGGATGCGGGCGGCAGCGCTCTGCGCAATCCACTCGGGCGAGTCCGGACATCCGGGCGGATCGCTGTCGATCATGGACGTCGCAGCCGCGTTGTACCTGAATGTCGCCCGCCACGCGCCGGCGAAGCCGGACTGGGAGGACCGAGACCTCATCTTCTTCTCGGCCGGCCACAAGGCCCCCGCGATCTACGCTGCGCTCGCGGCCTCGGGATACTACGATGTCGAGGAGATCATGACGTTCCGCCGCTTCGGCAGCACCTTCCAGGGCCACCCTCACCGCCTCAAGACCAAGGCTATCGAGGTGTCCAGCGGTTCTCTGGGACAGGGCCTGGGCGTCTCCGTAGGCGCGGCGCTTGGCATTCGGCTCTCAGGAAAGGATCGGCGCGTCTACTGCGTGATGGGCGACGGCGAGCAGCAGGAGGGGAGCATCTGGGAAGCCGCGATGTCGGCCGGCAGCCTGAAGGTCGATAACCTATGCGCGGTGCTTGACAAGAACCGTTTGCAGATCGACGGCTGGACCGCCGATGTCATGGACATCGACCCGATTGAGGACAAGTACCGAGCGTTCAAGTGGCACGTCATCCGCATCGACGGGAACGACATGCAGCAGATCGTGGAGGCCTTCGAGGAGGCCAGGAAGACCAAGGGCAAGCCGACGGTCATCATCGCCGACACGGTGAAGGGCAAGGGCGTCTCATTCATGGAGAATGAGGCGGGATGGCATGGCGTACCGACCAAGAAGCGCGAGGAGATCGTCCAGGCTCTCACCGACATCGGCGCCCCCGAGTTCCCGCCCGACATCATCGACAAGTACCTCGCGGGTTCGGAGGCCTTTGCTGAGAGCATGGCCGCGGCTGCCGACGAGATCATGCCGAAGTTCAGCCAGGGCTACTGGTGGAACGAAGGCGACAATATGGAGGCGGAGATGGAGCCCACGCGGATGGGCTTCGGGAAGTGCATGGAGCGCATCGGCGAGGACCCGCGCGTTGTGACGCTGCATGCGGACATCTCCGGCTCCATCCGGATCACCGGCTTCGAGGAGAACCACCCCGAGCGCCTGAACCGGGTGTTCAGCGTCGGTATCGCCGAGCAGAACATGATGCAGGTGGCAGCGGGGCTTTCGGTCATGGGCTACATCCCGGTCACCGGCACGTACGGCGTGTTTGCCTCCGGACGCTGCTGGGATCAGATCCGGACAACGATCTGCTATAGCGATCTGAACGTGAAGATCGCGGGGGCGCATGGAGGCATCTCCGTCGGCCCGGACGGGGCGACCCACCAGTCGCTCGAAGAGATCAGTTGCATGACGGTCCTGCCGAACATGACGATGGTGGTGCCATGCGACTCCGTGCAGACGGACCGCCTGTCGGAGAAGGCCATCATCGGTGTCGCGGGTCCGGCGTATATCCGCTATGCCCGCGAGGCGACGCCGGTCGTCAGTACGCCGGAGACGCCCCTGGTGCTGGGCAAGGCGAATGTCATCCGGTTCCGAGGCGAGGCGGAGAAGTTCATCGACGCCTTCGAGACCGTTCTGGCCGCTGATTACGAGAATGAGGGGGAAGATATCTGCATTGCGGCGTGTGGGCCGATGGTGCCGGAGGCGATGCGCGCGGCGTGGATCCTGAAGACGGAATACGACGTCGAGACGCGGGTTCTGGATGTCCACACGGTGAAGCCGCTCGACGAAGCAGCCATCGCCAAGGCCGCGGCGGACTGCCGGGGCATCGTCACCGCGGAGGAGCACCAGGCGGGCGGCTTCGGCGGTCTCATCGCCGGAGCTGTCGGCTGCAACGTGCACGGGGGCGACCACGTCATCGTCGAGCAGATCGGCGTCTGCGGCTTCGGTGAGTCGGGTGATCCGTGGGTGCTGATGAAGTCCTTCGGCCTCACCGCCGAGCACATCGCCGACCGCTGCCGCATGGTCCTGAAGCGCAAGGGCTCGCCCAAGGTCCCGGCGTAGGCAGGTCGTCTAGCAGCTTCCAGTTCGCTCATGCCGCAGGCCAGCGCATCGGCCTGCGGCAGTGGTTCTCGGGATCGTGGTGCTGCAGAGGAAGTGGCCGTGCTTAGGTGGAGCGGACCGGAGGCGACCAATTGACGGCGTCGGAGCCGGCCGGACTGGAGGGCAGCCGTCCATGCCGCGTCGCGGCACGCTGAGACGATGAAGATATGGCGGCGTGTTCTGCGGGGCGATCGGCGAAAAGCGGGTACAGGCACGCGTTTCGCGCGCAAGCTGGCCCGCGGAGAAGGGTAGTCCGGCGAAACGCGGTGCCAGTCCCCGTTTTTCGCACACACCCCCACGAGAGATGAAGGGCGGCCCCCAAATCTTCGGAGCAGCAGGGCGAGGGAGGGTCCGTACGACGTCGTCCCTCAGTCCAAGGCGACCACTCGGAGGTTCCTCACCAGGGCCTGCACGTTCGAGCCGATGGCGCGGAAGCCGATATTGCCCTCGGTTGGCATCGGTGTCTCGAGTGTCTCGGGATCGGTGAACTCGTGGGCCAGACGGCCGTTGACCTGGAGCTGGCAGCGGCCGTCAGCCTTGACGATTCGGATACGGTACCAGCGGTTGATGTCCCTGCAGAGGTCCTCCCCCTGTCCCATCAGGTGAAGACCCGGATTCCGCCGCCAGTTTGAGACGCCGGTATGCTCCCCCTTGTCGTCATAGCGGCTAACGGAGACGTGGTAGGACTTGACCGCGGCATCTTCCCCTGTGTAGTCGGCGAAGACGCCCTCCCGCGGCGGCAGATCGCCCTCGACGAGATCCTCGCCGTCAAGCCCCGCCATCGCGACGAAGGTGATGAGCAGTCCATTCTTGGTCAGAAGCTTCAGATCGTATTCGAGCGCGATACGGTCCGGGAAGGTCTCGCGGCAGAAGGCCTGACAGCCCACGCTTCCCTGCCGGCTGCCGATGATCTCTACCCGCATTACTCCGGGTCGCTCAATCGCCAGCCGACCTCCGCCCTCGTGGTACCAGTCGTCGAGTTCGCCCGTGAAGTCATCGGTGAAGAGCACGCGGCCCGCCGGCTCGGCAGCTGCAGCGTTCTCGGGCTCGAAGCGCTTGAGGGCCTCGGGTGGCTCCCCCCAGCGCTGGGGAAGGGTGCTCGCGTCATTGGTGACAACCACGAGGTCCAGGAGCTTCCCTTCGCCCTGGAACTTCAGGCGGAGTGTGTGCTGTCCCGCGTTCAGGTGCCAGAGAGCAGGCGGGGTCGAGACAGCCGGGCCCCCGGCTCCCCATACCCATTGTTCGACCGGGCCGTACACCGGCCACGACTGCGGCTCCCGATCGTCCACCTGTACCGTGCATCCGCGCCCCTTTGGCTGCGGGTACTGGTGGCGAGCCCAGATAGCGTGATCATCCTCCTGCGGTACTTCGAAGCGGAACTCGACGGCGGCTCGGCGCGCTTCATCGTCCGGGTCGCCGGCCACGCAGCCGCCACCCAAGGCGCCCTCGATGTTGGCGCCGACGACACCGCGAGCCACGGAACCCTCTTCAGCCTCCAGGGCCAGGTACACCAGCTCCCGTGCCGGCGTCTCGAGCGTCACCGGCTCCGAGGGCTCCGACTCGTTGCCCGAGCGATCCACAGCGGCAACGCGATACGTCACCGTCTGCTCGGGAGCCAGCGCAAAGTCCACGAACTCCGTCTCGGGAACAGAGGCGATGCGCGTTGCCTGGGTGCAGACATCCTCCGGCCCATCGAGCGAGTACACGTTGTAGTAGGCCAGGCCTGGGTCGGCCCCTGCTCCCCAGGCAAGACGGACGTTGAAGGCGTCGATCGGCTCAACCCGCAGGCCGGTGACAGGCTGCGGGGGCGCCTCGCGGACGCGCATGCGACCTTCGGGCACGTATGCCGGGTCGGAGGTGGCGAGCACCTTGTCGAGTCGCGTGGTCCCATTGCTTGGCACAAAGGCGATCTTGTGGGCTCCGGGACTCAACTCCATTGCCTCATCAGACTTGTGCCATGCCCACTCATCCGATCCGCTCACAGCTCCCAGGTTCTCCCCGTCAACGCTCACACGCCATTCCCCTTCGCCCTGCGTGCGGCCCCACACTGCGTACTGACCGGCGACAGGGATATCCACGTCCAGCGTGACGCGGCCGCCGCCCTCGGGTTCCCGGGAACCCACGCAATAGCCGTTCGAGCATTCGGCGTCTCGGAGGATCTCGTGGACCGGCAGCTCGAGTTGGCCCGCCTCCGCCTCGATGAGCAACCGCCGCGGGGCGTCCTCGACGCCGAGGCTCACCTCGCTGCTCGGGCGGCTCTCGAGGCCCGAGTACTCAACAGCCGTCACTGCGTAGAAGCCGGGCTTCGGATCGTCGATGGAGTAGCCCGTCTCGCGGACCAGCTCCCGGTTGACCTGCCCGTAGCCGACGCCGCTCTGGGGGCTGTGATAGATGGCATAGCCACTCAGCTCCCGGCAGCGGATCGGTGCCTCCCAGGTGAGCCTGGCCTGTCCGCCCTGAGCTTGGCACGCGAGATTCCTGGGCGGATCGGGGTAACGGTTCACGCAGACATACACGTCCGTGAACGGCCCAAGCAGGTGCGAGCCGAAGACCGTCTTCGTGCCGTCGGGGCTCGACATCGGGTGCGGATGGCTCGAATGATGGTCGGGATGGGCGGCATTCTCCGGACTGTGGGACAGCATGTCGCTGCCGTGGCTGCAGACACGCTGCACGACCTGGCTGCCGTCGCGCCGCAGGTAGAGGATCGAGTTCGGGTAGTCGCCCCCTCGGCCCGTGTCCGAGACGAAGAAGTCGCCGTCGAGCGTTGAGCCGCCGTGACCGCCGCCACCGTGCTGGAGGAGCGGCGTCTTCTGTTTGCCGTCCTTGCTGAGCTGCCAGATGGCCCCACCGGAGTAGTAGGTCAGGTACTCGCCATCGGGGGTCCAGTCGGGATGGCCACCGGGGTCGGGGAGCGCCGTCAGGCCGCTACCATCGGGCATGATGGCCCATTGGGTACGCGGGTCGTCGCGGTTGAAGAAGATCCGCCGGTCCGGCGACTTCGCGAAGCGCAGCCGGTGGTAGCGCCCGCCGATCGGCACGACCTGCTCGCTGCCGTCGCGGCCGACGACGACCACAATGCAGTCGGTATCCGCCGTGCCGTTCCTGCTGAGCAGGAAGTAGTCTTCCGAGGGATGGGGCGGCTGCATGCCGAGGCCGGGGATGCTACACTGCGCGACCGTCTGGCTCTCGCCTGTCGTGATATTGCAGGCGTCGACATAGGTGCCGTTCTCGTCGGCGCGAGACATGTAGAAGATCTTGGGATTCCTGATGCTCAGGAAGCCCCGGTATGCCCGGGCACCTTCGATCGGGAGCGGCCGTAGGTTGCTGCCATCGGCATCCATCTGCCAGAGGCCCGTCGGCCCGCGGCGCGTGTCGAAGACCAGTCGGCTGCCATCGGCGTTCCACTCGGGGAGGTCGTAGTACTGCACCTTGTCCACACCCGGGTCGCAGGTCATCCGCCAGACCTGATTGCCGGTGACCGTATCGCGGAACACAAGGCGCTCGGAGAGGTATGTGTCCCCGCGCTTGAACAGCGGGAGCTTCCGCCAGCCCTGTCGTTTGGCGGCGGCAAACAGCCCTTGGACCTCCTGAGGTGGTGGCGCCGGCAAGGCCTTCTCCTCCTCCGCAATGAGCTCGGAGACGAACTTCACCCAGTTGACCTGTATCGTCTTCTCGGTGCCCTGGACGTACAGGCCCAGCGAGATCGGCACCTTGCCGCTCCACTTCGTCGCCGAGGGCACGTGACAGACGGCGAAGCCCGGGGGATTGGCGCGGATGACGCCGCCCTGCTTGTCGTTGGTATCCTTGTTGATGAGAGTGACCGAGAACCCACCTGTGCCACCGACCAACTCCGCCACAAGATAGGGCGTCTGATCGAGATCGATCACGCCGATATCGCGGTAGATGCTCGTGCCCCAGGTCACCTCGCCGCCTGGCGGATCGGTCAGCGTGAGGATGTCGCCATCGGTTGCGAACTCCGGGGGCGTGCGGGGGTTGTTCGCCCTCCACGTCACGACGGTCTCGAAGTCATCGAGGAAGCCAACGACGGGGTCAGCAGCGATGCAGGTGTTGGCTACGATGAGCAGCGAGACGATTGCAGTTAGAGGCCGCACCGAAGCACCTCCGATGGCTACCGCTGTTGTGCCGTCGTGGGACAGGCTTCCCAGCCTGTCGATCCCGCGGGAGACCGGACAGGCTGGAAAGCCTGTCCTACGCGTCATGGTGCTTCAGGGATTCCAACGCCCTCCGCACATCTCCTCCGGCTTCGTCGAGTGCCGTTTCGGCCTTGTCTCGATCGACGCCAGCGCCTTCCACAAGAATCCGGACTGCCCGGTCGCGGAGCTTGGAGGAAGTGGCGCGGAGGCGCACCATCCGCCCATCCTCG
>CBFDAZ010000157.1:0-9284 GCA_965602825.1 uncultured bacterium | reverse complement strand
GTCACACTATCCGGCAACGTCTCGTTGGAGTCGGTGGCTGGATAGGTCGCTCGGTGTTCGGTCGTGTTCACCGTCGCCTGCTGACTGGGGAACGTCAGGTGGGGATCGCCCCGTGTTTCCCCACGGATATAGACCTTGTTCTCCTCGAACTCCCCGTAGTACTCGGGGGCCTCGTAGATGTCGCAGCTAGCGTTCGCCTTGGTGTCCCACGTGTAACAGGCCGGGAACTTCCGGTCGGCTCCGGTGGTGAACTCCACTCCATCGTCGGCATCGCCGTCGAGTAACGGGGTCGTGTTGTCCTCCCAGTGGGGAGCGTCATACGGCCCGGAGTTGGTGTCGGCCTGGACATCGTACTGGTTGTCGAAGGAGCCACCGTCGTCCGAGAACCGAACTCGCTTCAGGCCCACCTTCGTCGGCTGTGGCGGGTACTTGCCCTTCTGCAGCGCAGGCTTGGGCTGGTAGTCTCGGTTCTGCTCGGCGTCCGTCTCGTTCTCGGACGCGTAGAGCACGCAGTAGATCGGCTCGACAGGCTTGTCTTCGCCGTCGAACTCGACGCCTGACACCTCGCACGGATCGCTCCAGTGCTCGCCCTGCTGGTAGGGCTGATCCGTAACCTCGCCCAGCTTGTCCAGATCCGGGTCGTAGAACTCGAGCTTGACCGTCCCCTCGCCGGCATCGCGGTTGAGGCTGTACTTCACGACGACCTTGAGCTTCCCGGCCGTAACGTCCTTCCAGAAGTAGTAGAACTTGAGCACAGACACTGTAAGCCGCTCCGACTTGTCGATGTCCCGGGGATCGGTAGCACACTCCCACACCCCAAGGTCCGTGTTGTGGTCTGCCAGGAGTTGGTAGGTGTAGATTCCCTTGGGTGCTATCTCGAACGGCGGCTCGTCATCCAGCTCCTTGACTGATCCATCCCAGGTGTACTCGCCGGCGCCCGCACCTACCTGCGCTACCTTGTGCTCGTGCACAACCGCTCCTGCCAGGTCGTGGATCTCGATGCGCACACCGAACTCCGGCCGGTCCCTCGCGCCCTCCGGCTCATTCGGATCCTCCGGCCATGGGTACGGGTCAAGGTGCGTGATGTTCCACTCGATCTTCGGGTCGGTTCCCTCCGGGTCGAACTTGAGAATCCCGGGGGAGCCCTTGATGATGGTGTTCAGCACGGCCCTGTCCTCCGGCGGGACCTGCACCTCCTTCTCCCACTCCAGTTGGTTGTGTTCATCCTCCTTCCGGATCTTGGCCCTTGCGTGCCATGTGTAGTTGTCGTTGTGCTGCCAGGTGCCCCACGCCGTTTTCCATTCCTCGTACTGCTTCCCGCCTTCCTCGATTATCTCCGGCGGCTCTTCGGTATCATCACGCTCGCCCTTCTCTTCCGGATTGTCCAGGTAGAAATGGACCCAGAGGACGCGCCCGTCCCCCGCCCCCACCTCTCGCCATACTGCCACAATCAGGTCGTGGCACACAGTGCCACCGGAGTGGCATCGGGGAGTGAGATTCCAGTAGATCTTGAGGGCGAGCGCATCGTCCTCCGGCGGCCCGACTTGTGCCGTGATCGTGTCCTGATCCTGGTATTGGCCATATGTTGCGGTGACCGTGACGGTGTAGTTGCCTTGCTCCGCAAAGGCATGGTCGGTGGGGTTCTCGCCCGAACTCGTGTCGTCGCCGAAGTCCCACAGCCAGTCCACCTCGCCGCCGGGGACCTCCTGGCTATCGAGATACGGGACGGCCTCGAAGTCAACGTATTCGTAGGCTGGGGTAGTGAAGGGATCGGTCTCCGGCTGGATGATCTCCACTGTCAACGCTGCAGAGACGGGGCCTGCGCAGAGCGTCAGGGCACAGGCAGCAACGGCCAAGGTGAGCAACCTCTCACGCCTCATGATCATCCAGCTCCCTCCTCGTGAAACGCTGCAAGACAGTGCCGCTCAAGGCCGCACACATCGCGAAATGAGCTGCAAGCCGTGTGCCTGTCGCTTCGTGGGATGTCAACGCTGGTGTGGGCGTCCCCGACCTCCGAGCCAGCTCGCGTCCCATACGCTTCATGCCCCTTGGAGTGCAGACTGCTCGGCAGTGCAGCCCATTCGCTGTCTTTGGGTATGATAGTATCATTCAAAAAGCAGTAAATCAAGTCCCAATACTGATCCTGTAAAAAAAAACGCACACAATCCAGCCGACATACCAGGACTGATGTAGATAACCAGAGCCACCAAGCACGGTAGCCCCCCTGGCAGTGGGGGTGATAGCTGCACGGGGTGTCGCTCCCCTCGCCACTTCGGCCTCGCGGCCGAGGTTGGCAGTCCCATCGGGGCATACCACCCAGCCCCCTCGGCCTATCAGATTCTGCACGTGTTGTCCGCACCCTCAGGCCGGACTTCCACACTTTGCCTGTAACCATCCCGGTCGTCCACGCGTATAGGTGCATGTAGGAGTGACACCCGCCCGACCACAGTGTCAGGGCCAGCCCGTCGCTTGGCGGGTGCGCCGTACCCCACAAGGAGGCCTCACTATGGGCAAGTTGTGCTTTCTGGTGACTACGGGCGTGCTACTGCTGTGCTTGCCGATCTTGGGTCAGGAGGAAGCCGCCGCGCCGGTAGAGGAGCTTGTGATCGATGACATGGAGGCGGGCGCCCCGGACCGTTGGGGGGAGGGCAAGTGCCGCCTGCAGGATGTCCGGAAGGCCGGGGACTTCGCCCTCGAGTGGGTGATGGACGAAGGCACCCTTCGCAGTACCGAGATCCCCCACGACTGGACGCGGTTCGATGCCCTCGAGATGTGGATGTACGCCGATGAGGCCTCCGAGGCCGTGATCGCCATCGTTCTCGAATCCGACTCCCCCGAGTCGGAGAAGCCTGACTACTTCCTCCGCCACCTGAAGATCGACTGGGAGGGGTGGAGGAAGCTCGTTCTGCCCTTGCGCGGCTTCGGCGCGGCCTGGGCTCCGGTCGGCTTCGAGCAGATCGATGGCCTCGCCTTCCACCCGACGGGCTGGGACGCGGTCGAAGTGCCGGGCACCGTCCTGATCATCGATGACCTCAAGCTCACTCGTCACCCCCCGGCGGAGGAGTTGCTCATCAGCGACATGGAGGACGATACCGAGGGCTGGTGGAGGCTGAGCCGCAACGAGGTCGATGCCAAGGTCGGCCAGGCGTCGGGCGGCTGGTTCGATACGATCAAGCAACCGATCCTGCGCCACAAAAGCGTGCCGCGCGACTGGAGCGGGTACCAGTACCTGTGCTTCTGGCTCTGGTCGCAGACGGCCAATGATGCCGGGCTCGTCGTCGTGGTCCACTCGGAGAATCCGGAGACGGAGGGCATCGACTGCTACTCCACGCGGCTGGCCATCGATTGGGAGGGTTGGCACGAGATCGTCATCCCGTTCCAGGTAATGGACCGTTCGCGAAGGCCGCTCGGATGGGACCACGTCACCCAACTTGAGGTCGCTGCCGGTGGATGGGGTCTCGAGCCCCGGGAGGACACCCGGCTGCTGCTCGACCAGGTTCGGCTGACGAAGACTCCGCCCGAGGAGGGGGACGAGGGAGCCGCCGGCGCCGGAGGCATGTAGGCGCCCCTCGACGGCTCTCGACTGACCGAAGACGTCGGTCGACAACCGAGGGGAGGACGCAACATGGGGTCCGTGACGCCAGCCCCCGGGTCGGGGAGGTGGTCCGCGGCCGCTTTGGTCATCGGGTCACTCGCCGGCCCTCACGCCCTCCACGCCTGGGCCGACCCGGCCCCGCCGGGTCGTGGTGGTGTGCGCATCGGTGAGGCGTACGTGACCACCCTCAGCGACCGGCCGGAGAACCTCGAGCCGGCCGCTTACCTGACGCACGAAGAGCAGATCGGGAACTTCGATGCACTGACCGAGGCTATCGCGGCGATCTACCCGCTGTTTGAGATCAAGTCAATCGACTGGCCCGCCATCGTCGAGCTCTACCGGGCACACCTCAGGCAGCCTCTGGACACCGACCAGTTCTACTTCCTGCTCTTCCGCCTCGTGAACGAGCTTCAGGACTACCACTCGATGCTGCTCTACTGGGGCATGCGGTACTTGCCCTACGGGCCCGACCTCGCTGTAGACCTGATCGAGGGCAAGCCGATCATCACGTATGTGCCCGACGGCTCCTCCGCTGAGCGTCAAGGCGTCAAAGTAGGCTGGGAGATCCTGAGCGTTGACGGCATGGAGGTGGAAGATCGATGCGCGTGGCTCAGGCCCTTCGTGAAGGCCTACTCCTCGACCCGCGCCGAGAGGCGTGCACTGCACCGGTACCTGCTGAGAGGTAAGACAGATGCCCCCGCCACTGTGCTGCTACGCTCGCCCGAGGGGGTGGAGGCTGAGGTAGCTCTGGACAGGAGGCGCGGCGCATTTGTTACCGCGCCCCGCACGTATGCGTTCCCGGTCACGAGGCAGCAGTTCGTCCAGTATGGGCAGCACCCATCCGGGGTCGGATACGTGCACATCCCGTCCTTCGGTGGGAAGCAGGAGATCGCTGACGACTTCGACCGGGCATTGGAGGCGCTGCGCGATGCGCTCGCGCTGATGATCGATGTCCGCGGCAACCTGGGTGGCTCCAGCGCGTCTCAACGGAGGATCATCGGGCGGCTGATCCAGCAGAAGGCACTCGGCAGCATCGGGCACCTGCGGACACTTTCGGAGACACGAGGGCTCGACGTCCGCGAGTCGTACTATGAGCCCCAGGGCTCTTGGCAGTACACGAAGCCTGTGGCCCTTCTGACGGACGACCTCACAGGGAGCGCCGCCGACCTGTTCGTCTGCTGCCTTACGAGTGTGCGGGACGTGCTCGTCGTCGGCGCAGCCACTCACGGCAACTTGACGGGGAACTCCAAGTGCGTGGTACTGCCCTGCAACGTCGTGGTACGGGTGTCCTGTGGGTACGTGTGTGACGCCTCCGGCAGGGCGATCGAGGGCAGTGGAACCATGCCGGACATCTCCGTTGAACCGTCGGTCGCGGACCTCCTGGTAGGCGTGGACCCGGTGATCGAGCGGGCCGCGTCCGCACTTCGGCAGCGGCCATAGCCGCCGCCAGGAGGATTGTGCCCGTCTGGCGGACCGGCCCGACAGACGCCACCTCCCCGGCCGTAGCCGGCTACGTCCACCGGGGAGGCATCGCGGCGACCAGGGTTCACGTCGAGCCCCCTGCGTCTGCTCTCCCCGGAGCCCGGATCCACGGGCGAGCCGTGCCGAATCTCCCCTTGGTCCCCAGCGCGTAGTAGGGCACCGCGCCGAGGCAGGCGGGGGCCCGCCTGGTCAACCACGTCACACCGGCGTTTGCCGGGATGATCGGCCGCCAAACGTGGGCCAACCGGGCGCACCGCGCCACTGCCGCGGCCGGGCGATGCCATGGCCTTGCGTGTTGACGGTGGGAGTGCAGTGGCAGTCTGTGACTTGGCGCGCCTCGAAGCGCGTTGCGTCGGCCGGCAGGGGGGGCGCTGGCCCAGAACAAGAGGGTAGGTCTAGGGGCGCCCTTGTGGTAGGTAGACACTGATGATCGATCGGATCGACGCTGCGCTCAGACAGGTGCGCCAGTCGGCTCGCACGCGGTCCATGTACCCGCATGGGCACCCATCCCGCGCTGCTGCCGGCGATGTGGCCCGGAACGTCCTCATGCATCTGTTCCGGTCGGTTGACCGCGTCGATCTGGTGATCTCCCCCCATGGATTCGCCTGCGAAGGCGAGGAGCTGCCCGACGAGGACGGTTCGCTGCGACGCATGGCATCGTTCCTGCGCAGCCAGCGGATTGGGTGCATCACCATCCAACGAGGCTTGACCGACGAAGAAGCCGACCTGCTGCTTGACCTTGTGGCGGCGGCGACCGGCGCGGAGGACCACCGCGACATCGCGGAGCGACTGATACGGACTGAGGCTGAGTTCCTGCGCGTCACCGAGATCGACTATGAGAGCTTCGTACCCGCGTCGGAAGCGGGTGCACAGTCCTCCGAGCCCCCCTCACCCGAGAACGAGACGGGCCGTGGCCTGGCGGCAGCGGATGGCGTGGTCCTGCTGGAGCTTCTGGAAGAACCGTCTGAGCTGACGCGAGCGCTGCTCTCCTCCGCGGCCGCCCTGGCGAACGAGGAGGGCGGCGAGCTGAGTGGTGTGATCGGCGCCATGCTGAGTGGCGAGGGCGATGCGGAGGATACCCCCACTGCGGCTGCCGATGAGCTCGGCATGCTGCAGGCCGCCGGAGCTGCTCTCGCTCGCGCGGTCCAGCGGCTCGCTGAAAGGGCGTGCAACGCGCAGCCGGACAACCGGGACGGTGTGTTTGCCCAGCTCGCTTGTGCCCTGCGTCAACTGAAGCCACAACTGCTCGCGTTCGTCTTCCGTACCGCGCTTGAGCCCGACGCTCCCTTCGACTCGCTGACGGAGACCGGAAGGCACCTCACGATGGAGGAGGCCGTGGAGATCGTCTGCGCTCCCCTCGGCGAGATCGATGCTGAACCACCCGAGGTCTACGAGAAACTGCTCGAGCGCCTTGCCTCGACACCTGCGCTGCGGGCCGAGCTCTCTGCGAAGCTGAAGGAGGCCCTCACGGAGCGCGGTCTGTCTGCGGAGGGTCTTATGACAGTGCTGGAGGCTGCGCTGGAACCGGTCTCCCCGCTGGAGGCATCGGTCAACGAGGCGATCGCGGCAAGCTCCGTGCCACCGATGGCGGAAGCCTCACTGGAGATCCGTGCCGATCGCAGGGCTCTGCTCGCTAACCGACTGCAGAGCGCATCGCAGTCCGAAAGCCAGGCGCGGCGCGCAGCCGCCTGTGCCGAACTACTGGTGCTCCCCCAGTTGCCCGGGCGCTTCTCTGCGCTCCTCGCTGATCTTCGGGAGTCCCTATCGGGTGTTGCGGACGACCACAGACCCGGACTCGAGATGGCAGCCCTCAAAGCGCTGAGTGAGGCCGCACAGCCATCGAGTCACCTGTCCGCTGAGTGTGCGGCCGAAGCGTTTTCGTTGATCGACGACATCGCCTCCCCGCAGGCGGTGGACCGTATGTGTCGGTCCCTGGAGGGCGCTCTCGACGCAGACCGTCTGCGGATTATCCGAGCGCTGTCGGTCGTCCGTCAGGGCGGGAACGCCGCCGTGTCTGGTCTCTTACTCAACGGCCATAGTGTCCGCGGGGAGGAGGAGGCGGCCGCCATTGCGGTCATTCTCGCCGACGCCGAAGAGGCCGGAGTGACTGGACAGGTGGGGCTCTCGGAACTGATCGCCAACCCGGCGTGCCGACACGCCCCGAGCGTCATCCGCGCCCTCGCCGAACGGGGAGGGCGCCTCGCTCCCAAGCACCTGAGCGCAGCCCTGACACACGGCGAGTATGCTGTCCGCCGCGCAGTCGTTGACGCAGCCGGCGAGGCGGACATGCCCATCGTGCCAGTGCTGCTTCTGGCGCTGCAAGACCGGGAGGAGGACATCTCTGCCGCGGCGGCCCGGTACCTGGCTGCCTCGGGCGATCCGCAGGGCCGCCAGCATCTCTTGCAGGCCCTGCAGGCCGGCAGTCCCCTGCGTCCGTGCTTCGGCCGACGGACTGCCGCAGCGGCTGCTCTCGGCGAGCTGAAGTACGAGCCGGCGGCCGACGCCCTGGTCAGGATCCTCCGGCGGCCAAGCTTCACCCGGCGAACGAGTAACGACGAACTGCGCGCGGTAGCTGCCAGGGCCTTGGTCGAACTCGGCACACGGCCCGCCCTGGAAGCGGTCGCCGCGCGCCAGCATGGAGAGCGTAGTCCGGAGATCCGGGAACTGGCCGGTGTGGTTGCGGAGCGTCTGGCAGACGATGAATTTCAGGCGGACCATGCCGAGGAGGACGTCCCCGATGCCAACTGAGGAGACCACCGAACTGATGACAGACGAAGCCGCCCCGACGGATGCCCCTCGCGGCTCGGATGTCGAAGAGGCCGTCAGCCTGCTGTGCCGTGTGTGGATGGCTCGCCAGCTGTATCCCGATTCCCATCCAATCGTTGAGACGGACCTCGCGGAGGCGATGAGGGCTCTGAATGCTCTCCTCGCCCGACACGGCACGGTGACCATCAAGAATCTCGACGGGGAACTGGTCTGCGGCGACAAGAGCCTCTTCACGGGGGACACCTCACCGGTAAGCTTCGTTGAGGCGTTGACCCGCCGCGACGTCGGCTGCATCACCTTCACACGCGGCGTTGACAGAGCCGATCTTCGCGTCCTCTGCACGGTGTTGAACGAACACCCGTCGACACTCAAGGAAAGCGGCGGGGCCCGCCGGCGGCTCGCCCGGGCGGGTGTGCGCCGTGTCGATATCGACCAGCTAGCGACTCAGGAGCACGGGGACGGCGACGAGGCCAACTTCGCTGGCATGCCCCTCAGCGCGTTCTACGGTACGGCCGTGCAGGCCATCGGCGAGACGATGAACGCAGTGCGGGTAGGGCTCCCCATCGATGTGCGGAACACACAGGCGATCACGAACGAGATGGTGGTTCGTGTCACCCAAGACCCCTCGGCGGCGACCGCCCTGTCGTGCCTGAAGTCCCACGACGAGTACACCTTCGCGCACTCCGTCCACACCGCCCTGCTCAGCCTCGCTCTGGGTGAAGCAGTCGGGCTCAGCGAAGACGAGCTTCGCGAACTCGGGGTCGGCGCCATCTTGCATGACCTTGGGAAGGTCTTCACGCCGGCCGAGCTGCTGGCCAAGACCGGGCCGCTCTCAGGTCGCGAGCGGCTAATGGTGGAGCGCCATCCGGTTGACGGCGCGGCCATCCTCATGGCGTATGCCGACCTGCCCCCACTGACGCCGGTTGTTGCTCTCGAACACCATCTGCACTGCGACCTCAGCGGCGGCTATCCCAAGCTCCAGGAGGGGCGGCTCCCGTCGATATTCAGCCTGATTGTCTCTTTGGGAGACGTCTATGACGCGATGACCACGGAACGCCCCTACCGGCGGGCGTTCACGCCCTATCAGGCCCTCGGGGAGATGCGCCGGGCGGGGGCGCATCGGTTCGATCAGCAGCTCCTACAGTGGTTCGAACAGATGCTCGGCGTCTTCCCTCCGGGCACACTCGTTGAGCTGAACACGGAGGAGTACGGTGTCGTCTGTCGGACCAATCCCCAAGATGGAGCGCGACCCGACGTGTACATCGTCGTGGATTCCACCGGTACGCGGCTGACGGAACCATACGAGGTGAGCCTCGCTCAGAAGCGCCCTCACGGCCAGGAGTACGAACGGTCCGTTCTTCGTACGCTCAACCCCGAGCAGTTCGCGATCAGCCCGGACCAGGTTCTCGACAGTTGGCTTCGTCTGCAGGATGGCTCCGAC
>CBFDAZ010000156.1:0-9297 GCA_965602825.1 uncultured bacterium | reverse complement strand
CCATCAGCACGATGCACGAGCTATTCCAGGCCCTGGCCTCCGAGAACCGGATCAGAATCCTGCGGACGCTTCAGGAGCGGCCGTTGTGTGTGGGCGCCCTGGCGACTCGTCTGGAAATGACGGAGAGCGCCATCTCGCAGCACCTGCAGGTGCTGCGGAGAGCGGGCCTGGTTGAGTCGGACAAGCGCGGGAACTTCGTGCACTACAGCCTTGCCGAGGACGCGCACGAGCAATGCCAGGCTGCTGTCCGACAGGTGCTTGGGCAACAGACAGAACCTGGTGGCGATGCCTGAAGGCGGCCATGCATGCCGCGAAGTGACAGTCTGAGACAACGAAGATAGAACGGCGTCGGAGCTGGAGCTCCGACCTACGGGACGGCAAACTCTCGAGGCAGTTGGCCATGCCCCGGTAGGGCACCCGGAAACGACGGAGATATGAAGGCGTCGGGTTAGGAAACCCGACCCACGAACGACTGGAACGGCGCGGGTCAGGAGACCCGCGGGCACAGGGGAATCCCAGATCTTCGGAGCAGGAGGCAGAGCGGATCATGTGTGACCGCAAAGGCTGTCAGAAGCCAGAGAAGCTCGTAGGTAAGCCCGAGGACTGCTCGCCAGAGCAGATCAAGAAGTGCCATGGCGATGTGAAGAAGCACCCTTGCGAGCACAAGGCCAGGGATGCCGACGCCAAGTAGCACGAAGCGAGACGGCGGGCGACGCAAGGGCCCAAAGGGTGAGGATCTGCCCGCCTTCTATCCGCATGTGGCTGCGGATATGCTCAGGTACTGCCAGCCTGCGGACGGTCTCTGGGTCGATCTGGGATCTGGTGACGGCGGCGTCGGTCTGGAGCTGGCTCGGGCCTGCAGAGGGACGGTGCTGCTGATCGACCCTGATGAGGAGGCACTGCAGCGGGCGGTCGAAAAGGCGCAAGAGGCGGAGTTACGGGACGGGATTGCCACCGCACGGGCGCAAGCCGAGGCGCTGCCGCTCCGCAACGAGGTGGCTGAGTTGGTGGTCAGCCGCGGTTCGGTGTTCTTCTGGGATGATCCCCCCGCTGGTATCCGTGAAGTCTACCGCGTGCTGCGACCGGGCGCGACGGCGATGATCGGCGGCGGCCTCGGTGAGGACTACCCGGAGTGGGCTCGGAAGGAGTTCACCCGGCGCCGCCACCAGTCGGTGCTCAGCCGTGGGCCGGAAGCCTACGCCGATTTTAAGCGGGTGCGCCACCCCGAGACCTTCCGGGAGTGGGCCCACGAGGCGGGGTTGAGCAGTTTCGAGGTAGTCGGCGAAGGAGGGCGATCCCCGGAGACGCCGGCCGCCGGTCTGGGGATCTGGCTCCGGTTCACGAAAGCGTAAGGTGTCGGGATGGAAGCTGCTATCAGAGTTGAGAACCTGACGATGTACTACGGTGACCACCTGGCGGTGGATCACATCGACTTCGATGTGCAGTCCGGTGAGGTGTTCGGCTTCCTGGGCCCCAACGGAGCCGGCAAGACGACCACGCAGCGGATGCTCACGGGAGTCCTGCCGCCCACCGAGGGCAGTGCCTGGGTACTCGACCATGACATGGCGGAAGACCCGGTTGCCGCCAAAGAGCACGTCGGCGTCGTGCCCGAGGTCGCCAACCCGTACATGGAGATGTCCGGCTGGGAGAACATGATGTTCGCGGGCGAGCTGTATGGCCTGGACGGGCGCCGGAGTCGACGCCGGACCGAGGAGCTGCTGCACGACTTCGAGCTGTGGAAGCGCCGGACTGACGCGGCAAAGCGCTACTCGAAGGGCATGAGACAGCGCTTGATGCTGGCGATGGCGCTGTTGCACGAGCCACAGGTCCTGTTCCTGGACGAGCCGACGGCCGGACTGGACGTGTCGAGCCAGCGGGCGATCCGCCACAAGGTCCAAAAGCTGGCCTCGCAGAGCGTGGCGATCTTCTACACCACCCACAACATCGAGGAGGCCAACATGCTCTGCGACCGAGTGGCGATCATCCGCGAAGGCCGCATCGTGGCTCTGGACAGCCCGGAGCGGCTCAAGTCCGCCTTCACCGGGAGCCAATCGGTGGAGGTAAGCTTCAGCGACGCGGTGGAGCCAGATCAGCTCGGCGACATCCCGCGGGTCACTCATGTCGAGAAGCAGGGCGATAAGCTACGACTCTATGCCGCCTCGCCGGGATCGGTGGCGATGTACGTAGTGCAGTTCGCGCGGGAACGCAACCTGGAGATCCACAGCCTGAACACGTTGGGTCCCAGCCTGGAGGAGGTCTTCATGGCCCTGTCCCGCGGGGATCCCGCCGGCGAAGGGGACACTGGATCATGAAGTCGCTGCGCAAGTCCTGGGCAATCGCCAAGAAGAATATGCGGATCTACTACCTGAGGGGCCCGGTGCTGATATTCGGGATCCTGTTCCCGACATTCCTGTTCCTGGCCTTCGCGTTGGGCCGCAACGTGCCGTCGTCGAGCCTGGTGCCGGGCCTGATCGGGATGGCCCTGTTCTTCACAGCCTCCGCCACCACACCGGCGGTGTTGCCCTTCGAGACGCGGACCAGGACCCTCGAGAGATTGCTCGCCGCGCCGGTCACGCTCCCTGTCTTGGTCGGTGGGGACGTGCTGGCAGCGTTCTTGTTCGGCCTCTTCCTGTCGTTGGTGCCAATCGTGCTCAGCTTCGTGGGCCTCAACGCCAGCCTGATGCAGCCGTGGTTGCTGGTGCTGGCGGTCGTGCTGTCGGCGATCTGCTTCGCCACTCTCGGAACGCTCTTCTCCGCGCCCCCGACGGACAACCCCTCATCAATCATGACCCTCTCTAACCTGGTGCGGCTGCCCCTGATCTTCATCAGCGGGGTGTTCGTACCGGTCAGTGAGATGCCAACGTGGGGGCAATGGTTGTCCAGGGCCTCGCCACTGACCTACACGACAGAGCTTGTCCGGCACGCCACCGGCCATACCACGCACACGACAGTGTGGGTCTGCATCGGTGCCCTCTTCGCCTTCACCTTGCTCTTCTGGTCGGTCAGTCTGGCGCTGCACGGCCGCAACATGAGCCGGCGACTGTGGCTCTAACCCGGCCTATTCAGGGCAAACGTCGCGGGCAACCCGCTCTTTTGAAAAAGAGCCGGTTTCCCGCACCCTTCCGGCAGAAAACTCTGTTCCCGTGTCGGGTGCTTGCGGTGGACCACACTGTGCTGCTGATGGCCCGACCTCGAGATCGCGGATGCAGATCGGTAAGGGCCTGCCCGCTGGTGTTTGGCGCTCGGGCGGCTGTGCATCGTGAATGATGCGGGCTAGGCGGCTGTCGGGTGACTGCTCAGCGCCGCCACGGGGGCGGGTCGCCGGCGGCCATGAAGGCCTGGCAGGCGGCCTCCTGGTACTTCGGATCCAGGCCTATTGCCTCGTTCGAGCCGTAATAGCCGGCGACGAAACCGCCGCCCTGCGCGGCAATTCTCTCCACGTACTCCTTCGCTGCTGCTCTGATGGCCGCGACGTCCCGGGTCTGGAGGGTCGTCTGGATGTCCACCGGACACCAGAAGTGCATCTTGCCACCGAAGTTCTCGGCCAGAAAGTCAATGCCGTGGAGTTCCGGCTGGTCGAACTGGCAGACATTGATCCCGACTTCCAGCCAGTCGGCGATGACGTCCCTGACATAGCCGCAGGAGTGGAACCACACGGACAGACCGTGTGAATGGGCGACGTCGCACAGCCGCTTGAAGACAGGCTTGAAGAGGCTCCGGAAGGTCGGGGGCGAGACCAGCAGGCGGTCTTGCGTGCCCCAGTCCTCGCCGCTCATTATGCCATCGACTCCGGCACTCGCCATGCCGTTGATCTCAGCTTCCACCACGTCCGCCACTCGCTCCAGCAGCAGACACACCTTGCCCGGCTCCGCCGCGACATCAGCCAGGAAGTTCTCCATCCGCCGCATGTAGCGCGCCACGTTGAATGGCCAGCTCGTCGAGCCGAGGACGTAGTAGCCCTCGCCGTGGAAACGGCTGCAGCGCTCGGCAGCATCGACGTACAGGTCGGGGTCGTCAGCATGCGGGAACTCGTAACCGTCGAGCAGGGACCAGTCGTCTTCGATCACTCCGTGGGTGACTTCCCCCTTCGTGATGCCCTCCAACCGCCCCCACGTGTTGCCCCACTCGTCGATCATGTCCCACGAGCCGTCGGGCTTCTGCTGCCAGCCGCGGGCGCGGCTGTTCCGCGCGCCTTTGCGCCCGACACTTCGGATGTCGCTGGGGAACCCGCCGCCCATGCCGTAGGCGATGCGCGCCGGACCCTCGAAGGCGAGGCTCTGCTGGACGATTCTCCGGGGCGGCGTGTCTGCGCTCATGCGGGTTCCCCTGTACTAAGGTATCACGGCGACGGAGTGCGCTCCGTCGGGACGGACGGCGCGGATCGGGAGACCCGCGAGCACAGGCCAAGCTCGAATCTGCGAGGCGGTCTTCTGACGGCACCCAGTCTGCCTCGCCGAGACGGGGAGTTCGAGGGTCTCTCTACCGGGACCTTGGGCCAAATCGGCGAAGACAGCACAGGAATGGCCGGCCGGAAAAATAGGACTGTCCTATTTTAAAAATAGGACTGTCCTATTTTAAAAATAGGACAGTCCCATTTTTAGGGGCTCGCGGGGAAAGGCACAGGAATGCGGGGGCGAGGTAGGGAAAGCCCCGAGGGTTGACGGGTCAAGATAGTGGTCTCCACACAGTCTTGAGGGGGATGATGCTGATGCGGACTCGCTGCATGGCCCATCTCGGCATGGTGGCTGCCCTTATCTTCGCGGGAGCGATCCCGCTCGCCGGCCCGTCGGTTGGCCAAGTGCCTCCCAGTGATGCCGCGGCCAGAAGGCTTGCTTCGCTCAAGCTCAAGGGCGAGGATGCAGAAGCGCTCGGGCAGCTGCAGAAGGCGCTGGGCGACAAAGACGTGGTCGTCGCACGGACCGCAGCCCGACTGCTCGTGAGGCACTGCGCCCCTGACTCACCTTCGCTGAAGCAGGCGCTGAAGCACGGAGACATGCTCCTCCGCCGGACCGTCGTCATGGGTCTGGGTGTGAAGGGCTCGGAGGCGCTCGGGTTGTTGTCGGAGGCGCTCAAGGACGACCATGTGCTCGTCCGGCAAGCGGCCGTCTTCTCGCTCGGGTGCATTCGCCCGCGCTCCGAGCCCCTGCTCCAGCTTCTGGCCGAGGCCGGCAAGGACGAGGACCCGGGCGTCCGGGAGGCGGCGCTGCAGGCGGCGAAGAGCTTTTTCTCCAGGGTCGATGAGGTCCGTCTGCCCAAGGATGGCTGGAAGTTCAAGCTCGATCCGGAGCGTGTGGGCGAAGGAGAGAAGTGGTCTGCGGTCGATTTCGACGACTCGGGCTGGGACGATAGCGAGATCGAGCAGGCGTGGCAGCTTCTGGGCTACGACTACGTCGGGACGGCCTGGTACCGCCGCACGGTTGAGCTGCCCGACAAGCCCAAGGCCGACAAGGTGGAGCTGGCCTTTGAGGGTGTGGACGAGTCCGCGTGGGTGTGGGTGAACGGCGAGTACGCCGGCGAGCACGACATCGGGCCATCCGGGTGGGACAAGCCGTTCCGCCTCGACGTGACCGACCTGTTGGTCTGGGGCCAACCGAACCAGATCACCGTCAGGGCGATGAACACGGCGGCCCGCGGGGGAATCTGGCAGCCGGTGCGGATCGTTGTGCTTGCCCTGGAGGAGTAGCCGATCGGTACATCCCAAAGGACCAAAGGGTGATTGCTCGTGGCTATCCGGCTGATCGCGATCGTGGGTGCTGCATTCCTCTGTATCGTCACCAGTAGCCAGGAGGCGGACATGCAACTCGCAGAGCCGTATGACAACCCATACGCGGGAGATGACGCCACCGGCGATCATGTGATCGCCCTCTGGCAGTTCGACGCCGGCGCCGAGACGGCCGACGCTTCCGGCAAGGGGCACGACCTGGAGCTTCGGGGCGCCGAGGTGGTGACCGAGGGTCGCTTTGGGGGCGCGCTGGAGTCGTTCCCGGGCTGGCCGGTGGAGGATGAGCCGCACAAGGCGATCGCCAAGAGTGCTCCGGAGCTCAGCCCGAAGAGCGCCTTCACCATTGAGATGTGGATCAGCCCCAAGCCCGAGATCGCCGAGTATCCGGAGGCGTTTCTGCTCGACAAGAAGTACGTCGATCATACCGACTACCAGCTCACCCTCAGCCCCGAGCGCGGGACCGGAGTGCGCCACCTGCAGATGCGGCTCGGGTTCGGCGAGGACAGCGTGCAGTACAACTCGAGGCCCTCCACCTTCGAGCCAGGCGAATGGCACCATGTTGCCTTCACGTATGATGGGGCCGGGACCGGCCGGTTCTTCATTGATGGGACGGCCATGGGCTCCGACACGCAGCCGGGGCGAGCGGCCATTGCACCGGGCAAGCACGACGTGCACATCGGCGACCGGGTGGGCAGCTACTACCACGGCTTCCCGGGCTACATCGACCAGGTCCGCATCTGCGAGGGCGCGTTGGAGTTCCGGCCCGCGGGCTTCGAGATCGCTTCCCTGCGCAAGGTGTTCGTGCGAATGGAGCAGGCGCCCGTCCTCGAGTTCAACGTTCTCAACAAGCAACGCACCAACCTGGCGGGGGCCAAGGCGTACGTCTCGCTGGGGGGCCTGCCCGCACAGGAGGCGGCAATCCCGGAGCTTGAGCCGGGCGGCAAGTACTCTCTCCAGTACGAGCTGGATGCCAGTCTCCGTCCCGACGAGTACGGGCTAACGGCGACCATCGAGATCCCCGGCGACCCTCCGTTCCGCAGCATGGAGGAGTTCACCGTCACGATCGTGCCCCGACCTTTGCCCCATCGGATGCCGGTCGTCATGTGGGGGGGCGGCCTGGGAGAGGTCGATCGCCTGGTAGACCTGGGTTTCACCCACTGCATCGGCGTGTCGACCGACATGAACGCCATCTGGGAGGCGGGCGAACCGACGCAGGCCACCAGCGATGAACGCATGGTCAGCGTGATGGGCGATCTCGACTACGCCCTCGCCAACGGAATCGGCGCCGTCGCCGGCCTCTCGCCCGGCCGCTGGGCACGGGACAAGGAGGAATTCCGCCGCGTTGGCCCCGACGGCAAGCCCTACGAGAACCGGCACGACGTCTGCGGCCGGTTCCCGGAGGTCCAGGAGTTCTGCTACAACGTCGGCGCCTCGATCGCGCAGACGTACGGCTCCCATCCCGGGCTCCAGACGGCCATGGTCCACACCGAGGTGCGAGGGGAATCCGACCTCTGCTATCACGAACACGATCGGGAGGCTTTTCGGGCGTTCGCTGGCCTGGATATCCCCGAAGGGCTCAAGGGCAAGAACGGCACGCCCTATCAGGACCTTGATGACTTCCCCGCCGACCGGGTCATCCCGGACGATCACCCGATCTACGTGTACTACAAGTGGTTCTGGGAAGAGGGCGACGGCTGGAACGCCATGCACACGGCTCTTCACAAGGGCCTGAAGTCGACGGGTCGCGAGGATTTGTGGACCTTCCACGACCCGGCGGTCCGCGTGGCGAGCGCGTACGGCAATGGCGGCGAAGTGGACGTGCTGTCCCAGTGGACGTACTCGTATCCGGACCCAATCCGTATCGCGATGGCCACCGACGAGCTGTTCTGCATGGCCGCGGGCGCCTCGAGGCCGGACCAGAGGGTCATGAAGATGACCCAGATCATCTGGTACCGGAGCCAGACGGCGCCCGAACCCGGCGAAGAAGCGCGACTCCAGACTGGTGACTTCGCCGACAAGGACGTGAGACCCCAGGGCACGGGCAGCGTGGATGCGTCGGGACGCTATCAGGCCGCGTGGGAGAAGGCCATTCCCGACGCCCGGTTCATCACGATCGCGCCGATGCACCTGCGGGAGGCGTTCTGGACCAAGATGGCCCGGCCGATCCAGGGGATCATGTACCACGGCTGGCAGTCGCTGGTCGATGCCTCTAGCAGCACGGGCGCCTACCGCTATACGCATCCGGAGACGAAGCACGAGCTGCGGCGGCTGGTGAGGACCGTTGTTGAGCCCCTCGGGCCGACGCTGATGCAGATTCCCGACCGCAAGAGTGATGTCGCGTTCCTGGAGAGCTTTGCCTCTCAGATGTTCGCCAAGCGCGGTGCCTACGGCTGGAACGGTGGCTGGGCCGGCGATGTCTACCTGGTCCTGCAGTACGCGCAGCTCCAGCCGCAGGTTGTCTACGACGAGACAATCCAGGAAGAGGGTCTTGACGACTTCAAGGTGCTGGTGGCCGTCGATTGCGACGTGCTGACCGAGTCGGTAGCGGCCAAGATCAAGGCCTTCCAGGATGCAGGCGGGATCATCATCGGTGACGAGAACCTCTGCCCTGCCATCCAGCCGGACATCTTGCTCCAGAAACATGACCGCCCGAAGGAAGCCGACATGGCGCGCGCAACGGTGATGGAGCTGACCGAGAACCTACGCGCCGAGCTGGATTCCCACTACAAGCGGCACGTCGCCTCCTCGACACCAAACGTCATCACAAGGGCGCGGCAGTATGGCTCAACGGACTACCTCTTCGCGGTCAACGACCTGCGGGAGTTCGGCGACTACGTTGGGCACCACGGACTGGTGATGGAGAACGGGCTGCCGACCGATGGAACGCTCTACGTCAACCGGGACAGCGGCCACGTCTACGATCTGGTGGCTCACCGTGAGATCCAGCCTGCCGCGAAGGACGGCTTCCTGGCCGTCGATTGGCACTTCGGCCCGTGCGAGGGGCGCGTGTTCATGGTTACCGAGAAGGCGATCGACTCGGTGACTATTGAGGCGCCGGAGAATACCAAGGCCGGCGAGGGCGTGACGCTCAACGTCGCTGTCGTAGATGCCGATGGGAAGCCGATTGACGCCGTCGTCCCCGTCAGGCTCGACATCCTGGACCCTCACGGCAAGCCAGCCGAGTTCAGCGGCTACTACGGGGCAGCCGGTGGCCAGCTCAGAGTGGCTGCCGACATCGCGCCCAACGATGTCCCCGGCGTGTGGCGGATCCGCGCCCAGGAGCTGGCCTCGGGTCGTGTCGCCGACGCGTACATGCGTAGTGAGTAGCGAGTAGGGGCCGTGTGGAATCCAGGTTACTGACTCCCGCGTAAGCTGGGGGACAGCCGTCCATGTCGCGGCGGGCACCCGGAAGCGATGAAGATAGGCGCTGGGCCACCGTGGCGGAGCTGGAGCTCCGCCGTCACAGGGGAATCCGAAATCTTCGAGGCAGTCGCTCATGCCGCGTTGCAGCACCCGGAAGCGATGAAGATCACACGGCTTGCCACCTCTGCCGGCGAGGGCGCCGGCGGTCCCAG
>CBFDAZ010000155.1:0-9301 GCA_965602825.1 uncultured bacterium | reverse complement strand
ACCGGCTTGAGCAATCGGATGGAGCGGGCGGAACGGTAGAACTGCCCGAAGCCTCGTTGAACGTCGCATTTGGGCCCAAAGAAGGGATTGGCGGACCCGGCGTAGGTGCTGTAGCCCGCTGCCTGCAGGGCGTCGAGCAGCGACGGCATGTCCGGAGGCAGCGTGCGAAGGCGTTCCCCCTGATGCTCGCGGGGAGCCAGCCCGGTCAGCAGGCTGAACATCACCGGAACGGTCCACGATGACTCGCTGTAAGCCGCCTCGAACCGGCACCCATCCGCAGCGATGGCGTCGATATTGGGCGTCGTCGCCCGCTCGTAGCCGTAGCACGAGACGCGATCCGTCCGAGCGGAGTCGATGATGACTAGCAGGATGTTCGGACCAGTCATGGAGGCCAGCCTCGCGTCGGGAGTGCCGCCGGAGATTCGGCAAGCACTACCCGCAGGCCTTGCTGGGACCTGGCGTAGTGCCGTGCGCCCGGAAGCCCCTGACCCGGTTAGCGTAATGCAGGGGCACTGCCACTACCACGATCGCCGTGTCGCCAGGCCGTCGGAAGGGGAAGACCTTCGTCACGCGGCCCGGGCAGATCGACCGACCGGCGCGGTCGAGGCCGCGACCCTCATCTCCTACGTGCGGCAGCGGGAGGAACTCCCAGGGCAGGGCCACTGTCGCCTCGCCGTTCCCGGCGTCGCGGTTCACCACGAAGATCGCCATACCCGGACACCCGCGGACGCAGCGCAGGCAGCCGTTGCACTTCGCCGGGTCGATCGCAGGAGGCGTCATCGGGTCGGGGCCGATGCGGATGGCGCCTTGTCGGCAGAGCCTCTCGCACGGGTCACACGGGATGGGCTGTGGGCACTCGATCACGGCCGTCGGCCCGTCTGCCGGTCGCAGGCGCCGCACACGCGACCCGGAGACGGGCACCGGGCTGATCTCCCTCGACAGCAGCGTCAGGCGCTCACGCGCCTCGCCGATGATGCCTTCGGCCTCGTCCCCCGAGCCGTACCCCAACGAAGCCGCGGCGGCCCGGCCCGCAATGCGCCCCTCCTCCATGGCGGTTGAGGCCTCGGCTATGCCTGCGAGATCGCCGGCGACGTAGACTCGGTCATCCGACGTGCGCATCTGCTCGTCGCGCCACGGCACACGCCCGCCCCGGCCCGGGTCGTCGACCATCTTCAGGCCCAGCATGCGCGCCAGCTCGGTCTGCGGGCGCAGGCCCACGGCCAGACAGATCAGATCGACCCGCAGACGGCGCTCCGCGTCGGGCACGGGCTCCCCTGATTCGTCGACCTGGGCGATGACCGCGCCCGTCACCTGGTCTCGGCCGGTCGCCTCCACGATTGTGCGGCGAGTCAGTATCGGCACACCGGCCCGCCGCAGGCGAGCCGCGTGAACGAGCCACCCGCCGATGTGGGGGGCCGCCTCGACAACGGCCGCAATCCTCGCGCCGGCTTGCATAAGCTGGAAGCCCACGATGAGCCCGACGTTCCCCGAACCCACCAGGCACCGTTGACGGGCATCGTGTCCCCGAACCAACCATCAGCACGCGGCGACCCGGCAGGACCCGGTGGATATTGGCCAGGGTCTGAGCGGCACCTGCGCCCATGACCCCGGGGAGCGTCCAGCCGGGGAAGCTGGCGGCCAACTCGGAGGCGCCGGTAGCGAGGACCACGCGGTCCGCCGGCAGGTAGTAGGAATGGCCCTCAGACGTCGCACACGCCAGCACGGGACCCTCGAAGGCGCCCCACACCACCGTCGATAGCCTGACATCCACACCGAGTCGCTGGACCTCGGCCAGCAGCTTGCGGCCGATCTCGTATCCCCGCTCGCCGGCGTAGTGGTCGCTGGTGCCGAAGAAGCGATGGATCTGCTTGAAGAGCTGGCCGCCGGGTCGGTCGTTTTCGTCCAGCAGAACAACGCGCGCGCCGGCCTTCGCTGCCTCGATCGCCGCGCAGAGCCCCGCCGGCCCGGAGCCGACGACGGCTAACGGCGGTTCCGAGTTCCGGGTTCTGGGTTTCGAGTTGTGGGTCCCGGAGGATGGCTGCCGTGCCGTTACTCTGACTCCTGAATCCTGCCCTTCACCGTCCTCCACCTCATCGGGGCTGAAGCCCCTCGTACACGCCCCACCCCTCCGTCGCCGTTCCTGTTACCCGTTACCTCGTCGTACCCCCGCCGTTCCCCCAGACCGTGCTGCGTCTCCACTTGCATCCCCTCATGCACCGGAGTCACGCATGTCCTCACGTTCGGTCGGCCATCGACCGTCATGGCGCAGTCCGTACAGCGTCCGAGCGCGCAGAACACACCCCGCGGTTCGCCGAACTTCTCCGTATAGCGCAGCACCCGCTTGCCGGCCGCCATCAGGGCGACCGCGATGGGCTCACCCTCGCAGGCCTGAACGGGCCGGCCATCCACCGTGATCGTGACCTTCCGGCCCTCGGCCGACTCGCCCAGAATTGGATGGTGCTTGATCCGTGCTCCCATCATTGTGCTCCGTGCATGGGTTCTCCCGCGTTCAGATCAGGTCCAGCACCGAACGCCCCGCTTCCCGCGCCTGGACGATGGCCGCGTGAGCTTCGGCGACGTTGCGGTAGATCGGGTCCTCCGCCTCCAGGCCACAAATGGTCTCGAGGACGTGCTCGACGCCTTGCGGGTAGATCTCCTCCGCAAACACTCGGTCCTTCTCGAACATCCCGCCCGACTCGTCCGTCGCGCGGAAGAGCATCCCGGCGGCCGCACACAACGCTGTTACCGGGGCTTCGATCCCGTGCTCCGCGTCGAAGCGCAGCGCGCCGATGACGCGGTCTTCCGGTCCGAGCTTCCGCTGCACGTCTCGCCCTACGCGGTAGATGGTATCCCCGAGGGCCCGGTTGCAGAAGCGGGAGAGCAGGTCCTGGATGTGCTCCTCCTGGTTCGCCTCGTCGAACTCATCGGGGTACGCCCCGATCAGCGCCCGCGCCGACTCCCACATCCCCGCTTTGGTGGCTGGGCCGATGCGCTCATGCTCTACGGCCTCCCATGTATAGACCAGCTCCGGCGCTTCGAGATGCGCGAAGTACGCGCACAGCGCGTGGCCGAGGTTGTGGATGAACGATTTCCGGTCCACATAGGCCTTCATGTTCTGCTTGGCATCCAGGCCCGGGACGGCGGGAACGCCGCACAGGAAGCCCCTGGCGTCGCAGATCAGCGTGTTGTAGGCCTCGGCATAGACGAGGAGGGGGTCCTGCGCCTCCTCCTCGGGGCTCATGATGGGCACCATCTTCCCGATGCTCGTCTCGACCAGCCCCAGATGCTCCTCAACGGGAAAACCGGCGGGCAGGTGCTCCCGAACGCCTTCGTGCACGATGGCTGCCGCCTCCCGCAGGTTCTCGGCCAGGATCACATCGAGGGGGCCGCCGCCGATGTCTGTCCGCAACTCCAGTCCCCGGGCGAGCGCTGGGTAGATGTACTTCAGGTAGTCCGGGCCCACGGCGGTGGCAGCGAGAGCACCGTCGGCAAGCTCTCGGGCTACGGTCTCAGTATCCCGACCATCGACGGCTCGGACGTTCCTGACAGTAACCGTGCGGGGCTCTCTGTCCCTGATCTCAACCGTATACTCGCGTCTCTCGTTCAGCGCCTCCAGCACCTTCTCGTTCACTTCGCTGAAAACCACCTCATAGCCCGCGGCCGAGAAGAGCTGCGCGATGAACGATCTCCCGATCTTGCCTGCGCCGATCTGAACGAACTTCATACCGGACCTCTCTCCCGCGGGGCCCTGGTGTGTCTTGCCAAGCGCCGGAGGAAGGGTTGTTCCTACACACCGCGGCCCAGTCCTCTCTCATGACGGGATCCGGCCGCCGAAATCCAGGGAGGCGAAGAGGGGACGGGTCCATCTCCGGCGCCTGTCCGCCGAGAATGCACTCGTGGGCGTATTCACAGACCGCGCTGCTTGCGGACTCAAACCATTCCCACCGCTCCCTCGAAGACTTGGAAGTCGCTCGTGGGGGCGGAGCTCCAGCTCCGCCCCCGTGCGCCACGACCAACGAACGCCATCGAAAATAGGACTGTCCTATTTTCTGGCCATCTGCACCGTTTCCGGGCGCCGCAACGCGGCATGGATGGCTGCCTCGAGGATCTGGGATTCCCCTGTGTCGGCCTGGAAAGCCCGCCGGCAGCACAGTGTGCTCCACTGCAACCACCCGTACCGAAACAGAGCCTCCTGCCGCAAGGGCGCGGGAAACCGGCTTTCTCTCAAGAGAGCGGGTTGCCCGCGACGTTTGTCGTGAGTAGGCCGGGCTAAAGGGCGACCCTAGTCGGGTCGACACCGGGGGTCCGCGCGGCAACCGTGGAGAACGCAGACGAGCACGACACGCCGCCGCAACGCATGCGGTGGTGTGTCGTGCTCGTAGTGTGCCAGGATCTACGAATCCTGACCGCCGAGGCTACGGCTTGCACTTGAAGTAAAGGCCCGGATCCGTGGGAATCAGACCGTAATGGGCGTCCGAGGCCTCCTTGCACTTCATCCAGCCAACCCACTTCGCGTGCCCATCGTAGAACACGATGTTGTTCCCGCCGTTGTGCAGGAAATGGTCCTGGGTGGGTTCCACCGTATGGCACGGATCCCAGCCCCGGCATGAAAGGGGCACTATGCCTCGCGGGTACTCGACGGCAGGGTGCACGCCGTCGCCCAGCATGGCAGTCTGTGCAGGGAACCTGAACTCGCCCAGGGACCGGTTTTGCTCAACGTTCCGCGAGTACCCATAGACCAACGGCTGAGTCCAGTAGATGAATTCGCCGTTCGGGTTGCTTGGGCATTGGAAGATTTGCCGGTTCTTGATGTACGGCTCCACCTTCAACTGCCAGCTGAGGCTCCCGTTGGGGTACTGCCATCCACTCCCGTAGACAGTCTTCTCATCGTAGTCCTGAGCGTACATCAGATTTCCCAGGCCGATCTGCTTGACGTTCGAGAGACAAGACGTCTGGCGCGCCTTCTCCCGTGCCCTGGCGAACACCGGGAACAGGATGGCCGCCAGAATTGCGATGATCGCAATGACAACCAAGAGCTCGATCAGCGTAAAGCCTCGTCGCATTGCCAGTACCTCCTCTGGATAGTGTCTGTCGATGCGTCAGCCAAACCCCTACACATTGGGCGCGTTTCGCCCTTTGGGCGAGCAATACCTCCCTGCGCGTTGAGTGTCAGTAAGGGTTGTGTGAGGCACCGGTGGGAAACGACGGTAGCCTGGGCGGAACCGCGGGGAGACCCCACCCAGCGATGCTGCCTACTCGGCGAGTTGGGGGCTCTCAGCCGCCGAACGTGGCGCCTGAGGTTCTGCCGGTGACTATCTCAACATCGTAGGTGCGGTCAGCACGCTGGACCCGCAGGGCCATCGTCTCGCCGATGCGGTGGGCGAGGATCGCGCTGCGCAGCTCCTCGCGGTTGGTCAGCTTGCTGCCATCCGCCTCGAGGATGATGTCCCAGCGGCGCAGTCCGGCCTGCGCGGCAGGGCTGTCGGGGTGAACGCTCATCACCACGACGCCCTCAGCCGTGGGCAATCGGTAGAACCTGGCGAACCCGGGGCTGTTGGGCTCGACGCTCCGGATACCGGTCCAGGGGCCGCCATTAACCAGGAAGTACAGCATCTCCTGGGCGTCGTTGATGGGGATCGCGAAGCCCAGCCCGATGTTGCCGCCGGAGGGCGAGTAGATCATGGAGTTGATGCCGATCACGGCACCCGCCAGGTTCACCAGCGGCCCCCCGCTGTTGCCTTGGTTGATCGCCGCGTCGGTCTGGATCACGTTGCGCCAGAGGCCGTCCTTACTGATCTCCCGGTTGCCGATCGCGCTGACATAGCCGACCGTCACGGTGTGCTCGAAGTCATACGGGTGGCCGATGGCAATGACCCGTTCACCGATCTGGAGCTTCGAGGAATCGCCGAGTGTCGCGCTCGGGAGGGGGGACGGGGGATCGATGAGCTTCACCACCGCGATGTCTTTCTCCAGATCGGCTCCCGCCACGGCGCCACTCAGCGAAGTGCCGTCGAGCAGCTTGATGTCGATCTGCTCGGCTCCGCTGACTACATGCGTATTGGTGAGTACGTACGGCTTTCCGTCCTCGTACTGGAAGATGAGGCCGGAGCCGACCCCCTCGACAATCTGCGGCGGCAGGCCGAACCAGTAGTCCATCATGCTGCGGTAAGCCTTCTCCTGGGAGATGACCTTGACCACCGCCGGATCGGCGCGCTTGACAGCCTGAACGACGGCATCGTCCTCGCTGATGACCTGAGTTCCCCCGGAGATGGGACGCGGCCGCACGATGGGCAGCGCCGACCCGCCCGTGTCTGTGGGCGCAGCCGCCCGTCCGGCAAAGTAGCCGCCGACAAGTCCACCCAAGAGCCCCGCCAGCAGCCCAATGAACACCAAGCAACCGACGCCCGGACCACCCCTGGCTTCCACTCGAAGACCCCTTTCTCAGTCCAGTTTCCGCATCAGATCGGCCATCTCGATGGCAGACAGCGCCGCCTCGAACCCACGATTGGGCATCTTGGTGCCCGCCCGCTCGATGGCCTGCTCGATGGTGTCAGCGGTCAGTACACCATAGATGCAGGGAATGCCCGTCTCCAGCCCGGCCATGGCGATGCCCTTGGCCGACTCGGCTGCGACGTAGTCGAAATGGGAGGTCGCGCCCCTGATCACAGCCCCGATGGCGATGACCGCCTGGTACCTCTCGCTGGCGGCCATCTTCCTCACCGCCAACGGAAGCTCAAAGGCACCCGGAACCCAGGCCGTGTCTACGTCGTCCATGTTCGCACCGTGTCGGGCGAGAGCATCCAGGGCGCCGTCCAGCAAGCGCCGGGTGATGAAGTCGTTATACCGACTGACGACGAGGCCGAACTTCAGTCCCTCAGCCTGCAGCTTGCCCTCGTATGCTGATCCCACAGCGCCATCTTCCTTTCAGTGGCCGCCGGAGCGGGTGGCCGTTCCCGGATCGTCCCCCTCCTCCGGCGACTCCTCTTCGACCAGGCTCAGCAAGTGGCCCATCTTACGCTTCTTCGTGCAGAGGTACCGGTGCGAGTATTGCGTGGGCGGAGCCTCAATCGGCACGCGTTCTACGATCTTGAGCCCGTACCCCTCCAGGGCAACGTACTTGGTGGGGTTGTTCGTCATGATGCGCATGGTCGTGATGCCCAGGTCCACGAGAATCTGGGCCCCGATGCCGTAGTCGCGCAGATCGGCCTCAAAGCCAAGCGCCTCGTTGGCCTCGACCGTATCATATCCCTCATCCTGGAGGTGGTATGCTTTGAGCTTGTTGGCGAGGCCGATGCCGCGTCCCTCGTGCCGAGCAACGTAGATGACCACGCCGAGGCCCTCGTGCTCGATGGCTCGCAGCGCTGACGCAAGCTGCCAGCCGCAGTCACACCGGCAGGAGCCCAGAACATCACCCGTCACGCACCCCGAATGAACGCGGACCAGGACGCTCTCCTTGCTGCCCACATCGCCCTTGATCACCGCTATGTACTCGTCGCCATCAACCAGGCTCGTGTAGCAGCGAATGCGGAAGTGGCCGTATTCGGTCGGCAGATCGGCATCGGCATCCAAACGCACCAGATGCTCGGTCCGCCTGCGGTGAGCGATCAGGTCGGCGATCGAGATCATGGGAATGCCGTGGGCGTGGGCCAGTTCCTCCAATTCCGCCAGGTGCGCGGGAGAGCCCGCCTCGTCCAGCACCGGACTGACCGTGGCCACCGGTTGGAGACCCGCCAACTGGGCCAGATCAACGGCTCCTTCGGTATGGCCGGCCCGTTTGAGTACGCCGCCCGGTCTCGCGCGCAGCGGCGTCACGTGTCCGGGCCGAACGAGGTCGGCTGCCGTGGTGCCATCGTCTGCCAGCGCACGCATCGTCCGGGCTCTGCCCTCAGCCGAGATGGGGGGCACCGTGAGATCACGCCGGTCAACCGAAATGGCCACGCCCTTCTGGTCGAGTGAAGCCGACTCGGGCACCAGCAGCGCGATGCTGAGCTGGTCGAGCCGCTCCGGCGCCATCGCCACCTCCATCAGACCATACCGCGTCTCGCGGAGCACGAAGTTGATTGCCTCGGCAGTGACGAACTGGCCCGCCATCACCAGGTCGCCATCGGTGCCCGGTGTCCGGTCATCAAGCAGCAGGACGAAGTGGCCGGCCTGCAGTTCACGTATGGTCTTCTCGAGTCGTTCCATCGCTCAATCGCCTTGGCGCCGGTTCACGGCGCCCTTCAGAAGCCCTGTTCCCTGAGGTACTCCTCGGTAAGCGTCGGCCCTCGACCCTCCGTGCGGCCCAGCAGCTTCGCCACGTACTTCGCCAGGACATCGACCTCGAGGTTCACCCGATCGCCCGGCTGCCGTGCTCGCAAGGCTGTCTGCTCCAGTGTGTGCGGGATGATGGCCACGGTGAACCCCGCCTCCGCACAGTCCACAACCGTCAGACTGATCCCGTCCACGGCGATACTGCCCTTGGAGGCGATGTAGGGCCTGAGTTCCGCCGGTGCCTCAAGCTCGAACCAGACCGTGCTGCCTGACGCTCGGCGAGCCTTGACCATCCCGATCCCGTCGACATGTCCCTGGACAAAGTGGCCGCCGAGACGCGAGCCCGGCAGCAGGGCTCGCTCCAGGTTCACGCCCATCCCGGGCCTTGCCTCGCTCAGCGTTGTCCGACGAAGGGTCTCTTCTCCCGCGTGGGCGGTGAAGGTGGCGTCGTCATGCCGCTCAACGGTCAAGCAGGCGCCACTGATGCTCACACTCTCGCCGACCGACAAGTCCCGAGCCATCCCCGGCGCGCTGACGGAGATGTCGAGTCCGCCCGCTCGCGCTACCGCCCGGATGACCTCGCCGACTTCCTCTATGAGCCCGGTGAACACGGTACCGCCTCGATCATAAGGTCAGGCCCAAAGCGCCGAACCCTACGGATCTCCACCTGTTGCGCATCAGCCAGCCGACGCTCCCCCCGGCCGGCAAACAGCGGCCGCGCCTCGCTGTCGCCGAGGATCTTGGGCGCGACAAACAGCAGGAGCTTGTCGATCACACCGGCAACCATCGCCGAGGCGGCCAGTTCCGGCCCGCCCTCCACCAGGACGCTCAGACAGCCCCGATCGCCCAGGAGTTGCCAGAGAGCTGTCAGATCGACTCGCCCACGGCAAGCCGGCAGCCGAACCACCTCCGCGCCCGCCTCACGCAGCGCATTGACGCGCGTCCCCGGCGCGGCGTTGGTGGCAGCGACCAGGCAACCGGCGGCGCTGTTCTTCGACACCACGTTGGCGCCCGGAGGGGTGCGGGCGCGGGAGTCCACAATCACCCG
>CBFDAZ010000154.1:0-9337 GCA_965602825.1 uncultured bacterium | reverse complement strand
TGGTGTGCCCGAGGTCGAGACTGAGTACGAGCACGGCCACGAACGCGGTCCGTGAGTCGAAGATCCACCGCGCCGCGTACCAGCAAGCCAGGTACGAAGCCGGCAGAAAGAGGACGGCGAAGACCTGGCCGGCGGAGACCACGCTCCCGGTCACACGCGACAGCCCGACCAGGAGCAGATGAAGCAGCGGCGGGTAGAGGTGCGGCCGGCCGACAGGAGCGTAGTCCCAGTCAACCCACGCGGGGACGCTGCCCTGTTCGAGGATCTGGTCGGCGATGGCGACGTGATACCAGGTGTCCGACATCCATGGTTTGAGGCCATCGACCCGGGCGAGCAGCACCAGGAGCACCACGGCCGAGACGCCAAGCGAGAACAGGTCGAACACGTCGAGCGGACCGCGCCAGAGCTGCCGGTCGCGGCCCGAGTTCTCCAGGTCCACATGCGGGTAGACCGAGAAGATGCTCAGGAAGCGTCGCAGCCATCGCGTACGCATTGAGGCTCCGTGATCGTTCTGAGGTGGCCACTCTCCGGCTAGAATACCTGATCGTCGGGCTGATCCCGCTTCTCGATTTGCGGTCCGGCGTCCGAGGGCCCTGGAGGCACGTCCACCGCCTGCCTGTCAGGTCCAGGCTGTGCCGGGGCGGATAGTGGACTGGGTGGTGGCACAGGGCGGTCGGCTTGGCGAGGTGGTGCTTCGTCGAGCGCATTGCCCCGCGCGAGCGCGTAGATAGAGCCGCCGACGGCCATGCAGAAGGCGACGATCCACGCCAGTTGACCCAAACACGGCACCAACAGGCCACCCCAGCCCAGTACGCTGCTCCCGATGAGGAGTTGGGCGGTAGGGTGAAGCGGGACTTCCGATCCGATGCGGGCGACCGCCCAGCGGCCGACTTCCAGAGACAGGCCGACACTGCCAGCCGCCGCCGCCAGCAGGCCCAGTGCTAACGGGATCGCCGCCGCCCCTTCAGCCGCAGACCCGACAACAGCCGCGAGCAGGAATATCCCGAGAGACGCGGCCAGGCCACTCAGACCGGTCTGCCACCGGTATCGTCTGACGGCCGCGCCACAGCGCCGGGTGAAGCGAGGGAACGCCGCTATGATGGCGACCTGCAGGCTGAGCAGAGCGAGGAAGCCGAAGGGCACTAGAGCCAGAAGGAAGGCGGCTTGCTCGTTCTTCTTGGCGCCTTGCGCCCAGGCCGGGCCGGCCAACAACAGCAGGCCCATGATGACCACGTGGCCCACAATCCAGCCAAGTCGGCGGGCAGGTCCGGCGACCTGTCGGCTGGGGCGGAAGATTGGGGCGTTGCTTGCGGGGGCACTGAGGGGATCGTTCCGCAAGATACTGCACCTCCTCACGTTCGGCTCGAACTGCAACGGTCTTGAAGGGGTTTACAGCAGTGGGAAGCGCGCAGTTTCGTCTCGTGGTAGTGGCGACGGCCCTTCGTCGCCCACCACGCGTCGCAGCTGGGCGGGGAGTTCTGCCGGCAAGCAGAAGAGGTCATGTTGTCACCTCTATGGAACTGCTCGGTTCCGACGTGGTGGGCGAGGGCGCCCACCGGCGACCTGAAGCCCATCTGGCTGAGGGGGTCGGGCTTGTCGGCGTACGCGAGAAACCATTGTCGGCCCAAGGAGGGTGAGCGTCAGGTGCCTACCGAGAGCGACCTCTACCGGCAGAAGCTCGGGGAGCTGGGACTTACGCAGTTCGGTGAAGTGCACTGGAATGCGACGACCGGAGAGCTGTACGAGCATGCCGTCCGACGCCGCGAGGGTACCGTGGGGCACCTCGGTCCGCTCGTGGTGACAACGGGACACCACACGGGCCGGTCTCCCGATGACAAGTTCATCGTCCGGGAGCCCACGAGCCAGGACTACATCTGGTGGCCGCAGAACCGGGAGTTCTCCATCGAGCGCTTCGAGGCGCTCCGGAAGCGCTTGACCGCTTACCTGCGGGGCAAGGACCTGTTCGTGCAGGACTGTTACGTCTGTGCGCACCCCAAGTACAAGGTGCCGCTGCGTATCATCACCGAGACGGCGTGGCACAGCCTGTTCACGCGGAACATGTTCCTGAGGATCTTCGACCGCGAGACGCTGCTGGCCCACGAGCCCGAGTTCACCGTCATCCAGAGTGCCCACTTCCACGCCGACAAGGAGCGGGACGGCACGAACTCCGAAGCCTTCATCACCATCAACTTCGGCGCCAAGGTGGCCCTGATCGGCGCCACCAGCTACGGCGGAGAGATCAAGAAGTCGATCTTCACGATCCTGAACTACCTGCTGCCTTTTCGTGAGGTCCTCTCGATGCACTGCTCGGCGAATGTGGGCAAGCAGGATAACGATGTGGCGCTCTTCTTTGGCCTGTCCGGCACGGGGAAGACGACGCTCTCGGCAGATCCGGACCGCCGCCTGATCGGCGACGACGAGCACGGCTGGTGTGAGGAAGGGATCTTCAACTTCGAGGGCGGCTGCTACGCGAAAGTCATCGGCCTGTCACATGAGGCCGAGCCTGCGATCTACAAGTGCACGCGCCGGTTCGGCACGATCCTCGAGAACGTTGCGGTGGATCGTCGCACGCGTCGGCTCGACCTCAATGACGACAGCCTGACGGAGAACACACGGGCCGCCTACCCGGTGAACTACATCGGCGACATCGTCAAGAGCGGTATGGCGGACCATCCCAGGAACATCGTCTTCCTCACGTGCGACGCGTACGGAGTCATGCCGCCGGTGTCGCGGCTTACCCGCGAGCAGGCAATGTACCACTTTCTGTCGGGGTATACAGCGAAGGTCGGTGGGACAGAGAAGGGCATGGCTGAGCCGGAGGCCACCTTCAGCGCGTGCTTCGGCGCGCCGTTCATGGCCCGGCCCCCCGAGGTCTACGCGAAGATGCTGGGTGAGCGACTGGAGAAGTACGATGTGAACTGCTGGCTGGTCAACACCGGCTGGGTCGGGGGTTCTTTCAAGGATGCCGAGCGCATGCCGATTGCCTTCACGCGGGCCATCATTCGGGCGGTGCTGTCGGGTGCCCTGGCCGACGGCCAGACCGAGCCGGAGCCGGTCTTCAACCTACAGATCCCGGTGCACTGTCCCGATGTACCCGACAAGATGCTCCGGCCGAGGGATGTCTGGAGCTCCCCCGAAGCCTACGATGCGCAGGCCGAACGGCTCGTCAAGGCCTTCCGCGAGAACTTCGCCAAGCACTTCGAAGGCAACGAGGCGGTGGAGATCGCGAAGGCCGGGCCGTAGAAGAGGAGTGGCCCGACGCAGCCACGAAACCTCACCTCGGGTGCCCTGACGGCACGCCGGACCGCGTGACAGGGCCAGTGTGTCGTTGATCGTCCTGAATCCAGTCTGGGGAGACGACCTGCAATGAGCAAGAACGCAGCGACCATTGTCATGCCCGGTGATGCCCGGCCCACGGCCAACAAGGGGGTCTGGCCGAAGGCGGATGAGGGGCTCGATCAGCTTCTTGGCTGCCTGAAGTCTCTGGGATGCAGGGCTGATATCCCGTACCGCGGTCTCATCAGCTCCCAGGCCCAGAGCGCCGAGGTCTTCGCCCGTGCCAAGGGCGACATGATTATCGCGTTCTACACCGGGTGGGCCTTCAGCGGGCACCTCACGCACGGCCTGCTGACCTCGGAGCACGCCGGCAAACCACTGCTGCTGCTGTCCAACTTCCGCGGCGAGTTCCCTGGGCTGGTCGCGTTGCTGAACACCTCGGGCAGCCTGACCTTCTTCGGGCGCGATCACAGTCGCCTGTGGACGAACGAGTTTGAGGCTGACGAGGCGTTCATGAAGCGCCTCGGGAAGTTCCTGAAGACGGGCAAGGTGAAGTGGGACATCGATCCCTACGTTTCTCCCGCCAAGGCCACTGAGTACTCTGGACGGGCGGCCACGATCGGCACGCGTGTGGCGGACAAGATCCTGAAGGAGCGGCGCCTGATGCTGATGCTGGGCGTCTGCTCGATGCAAATGTTCAACGCCATGGTCCCGCTCGATCTCCTCAACCGGATTGGCTTCGGTGTCGAGATCATTGACCAGGCCCAGCTCCTCCACCGGACGCTGGACATCCCCGACAGCAAGGGCGAGCAGGCGCTCAAGTTCTGCCAGGGCAAGGGGGCGCAGTTCCACTTCGGCTCGCTGCCACGCCGCGACCTGACGCCGGACCAGGTCATCAAGCAGTTCCGCATGATGCGGGCGGCGTTGGACCTGTACGCCGAGTACGGCGCCGACTGTGGCGGCACTCAGTACCAGTTGGGCTTGATCGAGAGTTGGCCGGCCACCGATCTGTGGGATGGCCTGATGAACAACCGCTGCCGGCCCTGGGGTGATGGGAACACGATTGCCTGGGCAACCGAGGCCGACTTCGGCAACCTGCTGCCGATGCAGCTTCTGAAGGAGATCCTGCTGGCGAAGCGCCGGGACCCGGAGGTCTACTTCCACGACGTACGCTGGGGGAAGGAGATCGACGGTGAGTTCGTGTGGGTCCTGCTCAACTCGGGATGCGTGGCACCCTACTTCTTCAACCGCAGCGCCGACACGCTCGAGGGGATGCACTCATATCGCCAGCCGGCAATGTACTTCAAGCACGGCGGCGGGACCTGTGCGGGAGTCACGCTGCCGGGTGAGATGACGTATGCTCGGGCATACGTCGAAGACGGGCAACTCAAGATGATCGTCGGTAAGCAGCAGGTAAAGCAATACAGCACTGACCAGCTTTCCGAACTGCTCGAGGCGACCAGTCCAGAGTGGCCCATCGCTGCGGCGGTGAAGGACTGCCCGATGCACGTCATCATGGGTCACTTCCCCTCGAACCACGAGGCCGGCTGCTACGGCGATCACGTCGGCGAACTGGTGGCCTGCTGTGAGCGGCTGGGGATACCGGTCAGCATCTACCACGGCGGGGGGAAGTAGGCCGGGCCGGGTGGGTCACTCGATCCGGAGCCATATAGGGCTCGACCAGGCCATTCGCCCGTCGGCCTCGGTTACCCGCAGGTAGTAGAAGACAGCGTCCTTTGCGGGCCGGATGTCGCGAAGGGCGTTGTTGTCATTGAAGACCCCGGCTATCGGATCCCAACCAGGCACCGCACCAGCCGTCAGGTCGAAGACCTCGCCATCGCTGCGGACCAACTCGACCCGGGTTACCGGGCGATGGCCCACGACCGCGTAGGCCACCTCCCGACCGGCCGCGAAGGGCTGAGACTGCTCAGGGGAGAGAATGGAGCCCATCGCGTACTCTCCGAGTCTGAAGGCAACGAGCGTTCGCTGCCCTTGCGTGGCGTAGCAGCGACGTGAATGCAAGGCCTCCCAGACAGCCGCCCGAGTGAGGTCAGAAGCCCACACAGCGGTCAGTCCGCCCACGACGACCTCGTCGGGATCGAGGCCTCCGAGCGGCGAGCGCGGCTCGCCCGGCTGTGCGCGGTGGTTATCGGTGCCTCCGACAAAGCCCACCTTCATCCCTCGTCGCAGAGCCTCCCAGACGGAGGAGCCAGTGCCCCCGAAGTAGACGTTCTCGCCGACCTTCTCCACTTCCATGGAGCCCCGGTCCTGTGTGATCTCGATGAGGCGCTCGAACTCGGGGTCGTGGGTGCCGAAGTCGTGCTCCGTCCAGAACGTCTCGTAGCTGGACTCGGAGTGCACGCTCGTGTGATGCGGGATGACGAGGGCCTCCTGGCCTCGAAGGGAAGCAAAGAGTGCTTCCGGACTGGAGCCGTCGGGCTTGCTGGCCTTGGTCGTTGGGAAGTAGACGTTCTTGTGGCCGATGGAGAAGCCGATCTCGAAGGCCGGGAGGGTCACGAACTGACCGGGCGTGTTGAACTCATCATCGAGGACCAGGTCCTCATCCCAGCAGTTGAGGTTGTTGGTTGCCACGCAGAAGTCGAGACCGCCTACATCACGACCCCACCGGTACGCGTATTCGGTGCCCTCCAGAGCCGAGGCGATGATGCCCTCGCCTGTCATGACGTGGAGATCACCGAAGTAGACTGTGTACCCGTTGATACCGGCGAAGTCGGGCGCCACCGGGTTGCTGGTGCCGATCAACTCGGCAGCGGGATCGTACGCGGGGTGCCGCTCCACCTCGGCCCCCCCAAGGGGCAGCTCGACAACCGCTCGCCCACCGGTGATCTCGACCTTACGCTCCTCGCTGCCGGCAACCAGGTGTACTTCCCCCTGATACCCGTCGCAGAAGTTGCCATACTGGTCGCGCGCCACGATGAGCGCATGCACCTGGCTGTCACCGGGGCCGGGCTGTCGGGCGACAACCGAGAGCCGGGCGGGCGGGGCCGGGAGGACGTCCATCTCGACCGGTTCCAGCGCCAGCCACGGATCATCGATCATGCGCTCGGGGGGCAGCGACTTGTTGCCCTCAACGTCGATCCAGACGTCCCAGATCGCCCGCTGGTGGGCGTGGTCCTGGGCGCGAGCCCGCCGGTAGTAGCCGCGCGAGTAGCCGCCCCGCTCGCCAATGGTGACCGTCATCGTATCACCGGGAGCCAGGGCCATCCCCAACAGGTCAACCTGTATGGTCGGTGCCTGTCGCCAGTGATAGGTGATGGGATGGCAATTGAAGAGCTGCACGTGGCAGGTTGAGCCGGGACGAGAGGCCTGGGCGGTGACCATTCCCACCTCCCAGCGGACCATCCCGCGTTGAGGCGGCCTGATGCGCAGAGCGCCCCCGACGGCCATGCCACGGTCCTCCGCCTGGTAGATGATCTTCCACGTGCCGCGGCTTCCCGCCACGGCGGCACGGTCAGGCTCTACGCGGACGCAGCCGAACTGCGAGGCGCTACCCATCAGGCGTGGTCACCCCCACTGGGGATACGTGCGATTGGTTACTGAATACTGACGTTCAGCTTACCTTTTCCCCGCACCTTCGTGGAACAGGAGGCTGTAACGCCGTCCACCGGCTCGCCCCTCCCGGAGGCGGGGAGCCCACCCAGAGGCGAGGAAACGCGATGAGATCGAGGTGCCACAGTGCCAGAGGCAGACGGGGCGGCTCTTCGCTGATCGAGGTCCTCGTCGCAGCAGTAGTCGTCTCAATCGGCTTTGTCGGCGCGACGGGAGCCCTGTGCTACGCGGCCAAGACGAGCCGGTTGGCGCAGGACACGATGGTGGCGGAGACGCTGGCGGCCGAGCTAGTTAGCGAGGTCCGCGTCGAGCCGTTCGGGGAGCTGCGCAGTTGGCACACGTACCCAGGCGAGCCGGGCATCTCCGGTCTGGAGCAGGAATGCTCGCTTCGCCTTGGCGAGTCACGATTGCCGCGGCCGCAGGTATGGCTGACTGTGACCGATGTACAGGACGATCTGAAGGGGATCAGTGTCGCCATCGTGTGGGGGACCAGTTCCCCCAAGGGCCGGGTGTCAACGGAGACCCTACGGGGCCCAAGGTACTGACCACCCCGCGGTCTAGCCGGCAGCGACAACGAGGGCCAGCATGCACTCAGGCGGACAGACGAGCCTCATCTCCGGGTGTCGAGGCGCGACATTGATTGAGCTGCTCATCGCGATGAGCATTCTGACCCTCATCCTCGGGGCTGTCCTGGTATTGCAGCTCCAGGGCACGAGAATGTACCAGGATGTCGCCGCCCGCGATTGGGCAACATTTGAGGCAGCGACAGCCGTTGAGCGGCTGGAAGAGGAGATCGCAGGCAGCTTCCGAGTGGTTGGCCGGTATCCCGATCGGGTCACGATCTCGATGCCCCTAATGGTGCGAGACAGCGAGAGCGGAATGGACGTACCAGCCCAGCCCTTGGCCTGTGGAGACGCGATCCGCTACTACCTATCCGACGCGAGTGGCCAGCTCTCCGCGGGCGGCAAATACCTCTGGCGAGCCGTCCGGCAAGCCGGGACCGCGACGTTCATCAGGGACCGCGCGCCGCTGGCGGGCAGGATCGAGAGACTGCAATTCAGCTACGACATGATGCCGGCGCCCAGAGAGGCGTCGGTCAAGAGGGTTCATCTGCTGGTCAAAGCTCGTGTCAAGGAAGGTGGCGCCGTTCGAGTCCGTGCGCACTCAGCCAGGATCATGCTGCGGAACGCGGTTTATGGGCCCATCACGCACGAGCCGGGTGTTGACCGGGAGCAGGAGTAGGAGGCAATGGTGATCGCTCGCCCCACCCAGCCGCTCGCACGCCGCGACAGTGGGTTCGTGTTAGTCGTGGCCATCATCGGCCTGGTGATGCTGCTCTTCCTGTCCGTCACGCTCTTGAGCATCTCGCAGTCGATGACGGGCCACTCGATCCGACAGGTTCGAAGCGCTCAGGCACTGGCGGCCGGCGAGGCCGCCTGCAGTCGCGGCCTGGTGATGCTGGAACAAGGCGTTGTCAGTAGCGTCCCGTACGTGGAAAGGGACATACCCTTCGCCGCCCGGAAGATGGATCTGCAGATCGTTCGCGTGGAGCCCGAGGTCTCCGGGCCGTGCGAAACCGAGCGCTACGAGATCCTCGGCACCGGTCATTCCTCGAACGTCCGACGCACAGTCGCGTTGGGTGTGCGCCAGGACTCGTTCCTGCGTTACTCCCGGTTCCTGGAGTCGGGGACGCTCAGCTACGACGCGGGGGTGACCATCGGCGGTCAGGTCTACGCCGGAGGCGACATCTCGCTGGACGGCTACCCGGCGACCTTCCTGGAGCGGGTCCGGACCGGCGGGAAGGTCCGCAACAGGGAGCGAGGTACCTTCAACGGGGGCGTCGAGGAGTACGCAGCCCCGCTGTCGCTGTCGGGCTCAATGGATAAGGCCCACTACCGAGCGCTGAGTCAGCAAGCCGGCATCTACTACAAGTCCGGCACTCCCCTCATCGATCTCTCTCGGTTCGACTTCAGCGGGGACATGCCGACCTACGATGGCGTGCCGCTCGGGAGAGACTTCAACGGAGTGGTGTTCTGCGAGCACGACATCGCTGTGGAGGGCGTGCTGGAGGGCAGGTCGTTGAGCATCGTCGCAGGGGACGACATCATCATAAGCGGTAACATCCGCACTGGTTGCTCGAGGAAGGCTGTCGGCCGACCGGCTTCCCGACTCAAGTTCAACGCACCGACCGGCCAGGAAGTGGTGCAGACCGTCGTCCTCAACGGCCTGATGGATGGTCTGACCAACACCGTCAAGCTGAAGGTATCGGGGCCCAAGTGGCAGCGGCTCAACATGTACCTCTATGAGGGCGGCAACTTGCTGGGTGTCGCTACGCTGCAACGGCCAGACGATTCGCGGCCGGGCAACGGCGTTCCCGTGACCGGCGCCGACGTCCGCGCCGCCCTCGATGCCGTACTCGCCGGCAAACAGCCGGCGAAAGAGCAGATGCCCTCCATCGGCTGCAACATCAAGTGGACGGCCGGCAACGCGC
>CBFDAZ010000153.1:0-9365 GCA_965602825.1 uncultured bacterium | reverse complement strand
AGGTCACCGGTTGGATCGATTACCGTATCGGTCTGGTTGGCGACCTGTGGAAGAACGCTGAGTTCGACGCTCTGACGGCGAAGATCGGCATCGAGGGCCAGATCACCGACGAGTTGGCCGGCCGGGTCAGCCTCAAGATGATCGATGACGCTATGCGCGTCATGCCGGCGCGTGGTGTTGGCGGCTCTTGGCTCGGACTGGGCGACAACGTCTGGCTCGACGAGGCGTGCCTGATGTACGCCACGGACTGGTGCACCCCGGTCGACTGGACGGTTGGCCGCCAGTTCTTCCGGATCGACCGTCTGGGCCTGTTGGCCTGGAACGAGCGACTCAGCCTGCAGGGCGTGCGCGGCCAGGCCGGAGAGCTTTGGGGCACCGACCTCGAAGCGGACTTCTTCTTCGGTGGCGCCGAGTACGACCTGGGGAACTCCTTTGGCTTCAACAACGACGGCTATGGCGCGGCTCGACTGGCCTACACGCGGCCGAGGTGGTCGCTGGGCGGCACCTGGCTCGCGACCGGCGTGCAGCACGAGGAAGGCTGGAGTGCCGACATCTGGACCCAGATCGGGAACCACGACATCATGTTCGAGTACGCCGAGGTCCTGCAGTTCATGGACGGCACACGGTGGCCAAGTTCCGCGAACCCCGCCAGTGCCTGGATGGGAACCGCCGACGTCCTCGACCTGCCCGGTCTGCAGATCCGCGGTCTGGTCAGCCGGTGCTCGGGCCAGTACAACATGTACTACTCGGCCGTCAACCCGTACTTCGAACTCCTGCAGTACGACATCGGCGCGTATCCGGGGGCGATCCCGTGGGAGCGCTGGATGCGTTCACCACTGATCACGCCCGGTGCGCAGCTCATTGGGGCCCTCGTGAATTTCGAGGTCTTCAACTGGCCGGTAGAAATCCGCTATGCCAACGTCGAGGCGATCTATCCGACGGCGCCCGGCTGGTGGCCGGGGTACAGCATCGAGAACTACGACAACGTGATCGCTGTCAGCGCCACGAAGAAGATCGTGGACGGTCTTGACGTGACCTTCAGTTGGGCACGAGAGACGGCCTCAGTGTCGGCCCTCGACGACATCGACTTGCTGCAGGCTGCAGCCGTCGTAGAGTTCTAGGCACCGCTCTTGGCGGCTTCGCCGCCCCAAACCGCGTATGCGAAGGCCCCGGCTCGCCGGGGCCTTTGCGATTATCACTGGGGAAAGAGCGGACCGGAGGGTAGATTGGCTGACGGGTCTGAAACTCCACGGCTTCCACGCTGTCAAAGACCCAGAGCCCCGTTGACATAGCGTTGTGCGTGTGCTACGATCTGGGGCCGTAGTCCGGGGGGCAACCACGAGACGCGGGCTCCCCGGTTTACGTTGTCGCAACAGCGTGTTCCGCTGATGCGACGAATCTCCCGGTCACTCTTGGACGACCCAAACCTGGCAAAGAAGGGAGGTTACCCTCCGAGAGCCTGGTCGTTCGCGGGGTGAGCGGGAACCGGACGTTTCGCGGACGGAGGAGCGCCGCAAAGGAAACAAGGCAACTTTGGGCACCCCTCCGGAAGCACGGCGGCGAAGCGTTCGGGTCGGTGGGAAGCGTAGAACGCGCTTCCCCGTCGTTTGGATACTAGGAGGGTAAACGTCTATGCGCAGACTGATGGTTGTTGGTTGTGCGTTGGTCCTAGTTGCTTACGCGCTGCCGGTCTTTGCCGCCAGCAACGCGGCGGAGACGGTACCGTTCGAGCATTGGGCCTACGATGCAGTTCAGAAGTTGGTGGATGAGGGGATCATCATTGGTTACCCGAAGACGCACGAGTTCAAGGGTGACCGGGCCATGACGCGGTACGAGTTCGCGATGGCGATCTCGCGTCTGATGGAGTGGCCTGGCATCGTTGGGCCGCCCGGAGCCGAGGGCGCCGCAGGCCCGAAGGGCGACACGGGTGAAGCTGGTGCGCCCGGCCCGAAGGGCGATGCGGGTGCTCCCGGTCCGAAGGGCGACGTGGGTGCCAAGGGTGATACGGGCGCACCTGGTCCGAAGCCGACCGACGACGAGCTCCGGCAGATCTGCCAGAAGCTGCTGGACGAGTTCAAGGACGAGCTAGCGGATCTTCAGGACCAGATCGACGATCTTGCCGAGGACGTGGATGACCTCGACGAGCGCGTTGCGGCTCTTGAGGAAGCGATGAAGCGTCCGAAGGTCACCGGTTGGATCGATTACCGTATCGGTCTGGTTGGCGACCTGTGGAAGAATGCTGAGTTCGACGCTCTGACGGCGAAGGTTGGCATTGAGGGCCAGATCACTGACGAGTTGGCTGGCCGGGTCAACCTCAAGATGATCGATGACGCCACTCGTGTGATGCCGGCACGAGGCGGTGGCGGTGGCTCGGTTCTCGGGCTTACCGACAACATCTGGCTCGATGAGGCGTGCGTGATGTACGCCACGGACTGGTTGACCCCCGTCAACTGGACGGTCGGCCGCCAGTTCTTCCAGATCGATCGTCTTGGCCTCCTGGCGTGGAACGACCGACTCAGCATGCAGGGCGTGCGCGGCCAGGCCGAAGAGCTTTGGGGCACCGACCTCGAGGCGGACTTCTTCTTCGGTGGCGCCGAGTACGACCTGGGGAACTCCTTTGGCTTCAACAATGACGGCTATGGCGCGGCTCGAATGGCCTACACCCGGCCGCACTGGTCGCTCGGTGGCACGTGGCTGGCGACCGGCGTTGCCCATGAGGAAGGCTGGAGCGCCGATCTGTGGGCCGAGATCTTCAACCGGGACTTGATGTTCGAGTATGCCGAGGTCCTGCAGTTCATGGACGGCACCCGTTGGCCCAGTTCCTACAACCCGGCCAGCGCGTGGATGGGTTCGCTCGAGCTGATCGACAGCCCGAGCTTCACGCTGAAGGGTACCGCCAGCAGGTGTTCGGGCATGTACAATATGTTCTACTCGGCCGTCAACCCCTACTTCGAGCTCCTGCAGTACGACATCGGCGCCTATCCGGGCGCGGTGCCGTGGGAGCGCTGGATGCGCGCACCGCTGGTGTTCCCCGGTGCCCGCGTGATCGCCGGCGACATCCGGGTCGATCCCGGTGGATGGCCGATCGACATCCGCTACGCGAACATCGATCCGATCTACCCGTCGGCACCCGGCTGGTGGCCCGGCTACTCGGTCGGCAACTACGAGCACCTGGTCTCCGTATCGGCGACCAAGGAGATCGTGGATGGCCTGAGCGTCCAGTTCAGTTGGGCGCGGCAGATGTCCGATGTCTCTGCTCTTGATGACATCGATCTGCTGCAGGCCGCCGGCGTAGTCGAGTTCTAAAGCCGCGTACCCAAGACGCAGAACGGGGGCTCCCAGGATTGGGAGCCCCCGTTTTTCATGCGCGAGCCCTACCAGGCCGGCTCAGGTACGGACCTCAGCAGCGGCACGCGCGTAGTCGATGACGGAGGCGCCGCCCCCGATCGCCAGCGGATGGCGCAACCCCTCGACGACGTATTCCCTCGCCTTACCGACAGCCTCGAGAGTGCTGCGCCCACGGCCGATGAAGGCCGCCGCCACCGTGGCGAACGCGCACCCCGTCCCGTGGACTTGGCCCCGGAGCGCGACTCGGGTGCCGCGTAATTCGGTCGTGAGCCCATCCTCGTAAAGCACGTCGGTCGGGTCGCCCTCGAGGTGTCCGCCCTTTACCAACACAGCCCCGGGGCCGAGGTCAGCAATGATCCGCGCACACTCCCTCATGTGCTCGACGGTACGCGCTTCGTGCCCCGCGAGCACTTCGGCCTCCTGCAGGTTGGGAGTGACCAGTGCCGCCTGAGGGAGCAGTGAGCTGCGTAGCTCGCGAACGCCCTCGTCATCGAGCAGCTCGTGGCCGCTGGTTGACCGCGTGAGGGGGTCCACAACCAGAGGGACCTGGCAGCCTTCGGACAGGGCTTCGGCCACCGCGCCAACCACACCGGCCGTGGCCAGCATGCCCGTCTTAACCGCACAGACGTGAACGTCGGCCAGCAAGCAAGAGAGCTGCCGCGCGACCCATTCGGCCGGCACCGCTCGGGTTGCGTGGACCCGCGTTGTGTCCTGTACCGTCAAGGCAGCGATGACGGCAGCCCCGTGGGCACCCAGACTGGCGATGGTCTGGAGGTCCGCCTGAATGCCTGCGCCGCCGGTTGGGTCCGAGCCACCGATAGTCAGGACCGTGACCACGTTCACCACTCCCTGTTGTGGGCAGGCGGCAGACCCCGCACCTTAGCCCGGCATATTCACGACGGACGTCGCGGGAAACCCGCTCTTTTGAAAGAGAGCCGGTTTCCCGCACCCTTCCGGCAGCAAACTCCGGTTCCGTACTGCCGGTTCCCATGTAGCACGGTGTTCTGCTCATCGCTCCACCACACAATCCCAGACGCAGGCTGACAGCGGGCGCCATCGCGCCATGCGGAAACTGGCCCGCAAGTGCGCCTCGAATAATGCGGTTAGCTCTGTACGTCTCCGAGCGGCGCTTCGTCCATGATCCGCAGTTCCCTGTCGCCCAGTCCATACGCCTCCGCTGACGCCCGGTCGATCTGCTCCTGGAGCTGGGCCCGCTCGGCATCACTCGTAGCGCCTTCCCGGCAATGCGCAAGGTGACGCAACTCCGAGAGGTCTCCGGCCGGGATCGGGAAGGCGGCGAGCCACGAAAGCGGAACGCGCAGCGATCCACGCGGAATGCGGGCTGTGTAGAGCTGCTGATAGTGCAGCCACGCTGCAGGCTTGCTGTTGAGAAGGGCGAGGACGGGATACAGCAAGTCCTCCTCCGCCCAGACGCCCCACACGGCGACGAAGAGCGCGGTCTGGCCGGAGCTGAGGGCTGCCGTGGGACGGCGGCAGACGCCCTTGACCAAGAGCTTGGGTTGCCCGAAGAGGTCCCACAGCTTCCGGGACAGCCGGTCCGGCTTCCGACGGAGGCAGGGAGCCTTCCACCTGCGACCCGCCAGTCGGACGGAGTGCCCGGATGGAGCGCGGTAGGCCCGCACGTTGCCGGGACAGACAACCGGCATCTCATGGGGCTCGCCATCCGCTTCCACGAGTTCCCGGCAGCATGCTTCATAGTCAAACCCTCGCACACCCCCGCGCACGAGCGCGACCGATCCCAGTGGCCTGGCCGGGGCGGCCGTCATGTGCGAGACGATCCTCCGCTCGGGCGGGCCGGCCCGCAACGTTGGCCAACGGGAGTCCAGGAGGTGGCTCTGCGCGAGAGTGATTGGCTCGGCTGGCAGCCGCGCCAGGTCGCCGAGGCTCTGTGGGTAGTGCAACTCGACTGTATGGTGACACGGCGGGCGCTGACGCACAGCAACGGTCGCCACCTGGGAGACCAGAGCCTCGGTCTGCGCCTCGGCGCAATCGGACAGAAAGATCAGCCGGACAAGCTTCAACTCGTCCGCGAGACACGCCCTGAGCTTCCGCCCGTAGTCGGCCACCAGGAACTTGTCTGACGTAAGCAAGCCGAGAGCGCCCCCCGGTCGCACCGACCTTACTGCCAGCTCAACGAATGGCACGTGCAGATCGAAGGCCCCGGACGCGGTGCGGAACTTGCGCCGCAAGCGATCCCGGTTCTCCGGTGCAGACGCTGCGCGCACGTATGGCGGGTTCATCAGAACGCAGTCGGCAAGCGCCAGCGAATCCGAGTCGAGAATGTCCTCCGGGGCGATTCTCCGCGACACCGAACGGGCGACCGCCGCGAGCTCGGCGTTGCTTGCCCCCAGGTTGTAGGCCAGGGCGATGAGAGCAAGGCGTGCGAGTATTACCGAATCCAGGTCGCGGTCGAGCCCACGCAGGCGGCAGGCCGCGTCGGACACGACCGCGCCGCGCCGCTGACACAGGTATCTGAGTGCCTCGACCAGAAGGCCGCCGCATCCGCAGCCTGGATCGAGTATCTCGGGGAGTTCGTCGTGTGCCGAGCCGGCGAGCGGCAACGCCTCCTCCGCCAGCAAGCGGGCAACGCGGGGCGGCGTGTAGAACGCGCCGCGTGCCTTGCGTGCCAACGGCCGAGCCGCCAGCACGTGGCGCTCGTGCAGTTGGCCGATGGTGTGCGGGTCGATGGACGACCAGTCCAGATTGGCGTCAGGAGAGCCAGCGACCCGGGTGAGCCTCAGCTCGGGGGCAATGAGAGCCGGGGGCAGTCCGTACGCTTTGGCGGCACCTATCAGCAGCCCACTTGAGATCACGGTGGTTGGAAGTCGAGCACGCTCCCGGCTGGTTGAGGCGTCTCTCCCGCCGGAGTTTCAGGGATGCCCGGCTGGGCGATCGTCGGTTCGCTTGCTCCCTCGTGGCACTGCGAGCACTTCTCTGAAGGGTGGTCTTCAGGCAGTCTGTTGCCGTAGATTTCCTGGCCGGTTTCCATGCCCCGATGGCACTCGTAGCACGGTCCCGGCGGGTGGTTATCAGGAAGCGGCTTGCCAAGGATAGCGGCGCCCGAAGGAGCAGGTCGCTGCATCACCGACGCCACAATGACAGCCGCCACAATGACCACAACAAGGACGCCCAACATGATTCCCAACCAACGCGGCGACCGTTCACTTTCGTCCATCGTTGGTCACGCAGCCGTCCCAGTGTGATGAGGCGTGCTTCGCCCACGCCGCTCGCTTCACCTTGCTGCCGGGGTGTCCGTTGGGGCGAGAGGGCCAGGTGGAAGGGAAAGGGAAACGGGGGAACAGCCCTTTGCCGGACGCCACGGTCGGCGATCGCTGTCCCCGAGGGAGGCCGTGCCATGCGCGCGTGCGCGGTACTGATGCTTCTTGCACTGGTAGCCCCTGGGCATGCCCGGGCGGATCTCACATCCCTTCTTGTCCCCCACGACCTGACATTGACCGGAGATGCACCTTCAGAACCGACGGTCTTCCGGGGCGAGCACACCTTCTTCCTGTATGCCCCGGCCAAGGGGCACGGCGTGCGTGCCACGGTACTTGCGCGCCAGATCGGGAAGTACGAGGACCGAGTCGAAGCGGCGCTCATCGATGTCGCGCAGACGCCTCCGGTGACGTTGGTGGAGGGCTCGGCTTCTCCCGGCGGACAGATCGAGCTGTCCGCGGAGGCTCCCCGGCCGGGAGTCTTCGCCCTGCGCGTTCAGGCCGGGCAGAACGCCGCAACGGTGGAGCCCGGCGACCACTGGCTCGCCGTTGAGGCGTCGCGGGAGCGGCCCTTGCATGTGATCTCTCACGCAGGTCCGTTGTTCTTCTTCGTCCCGCCAAACACGGCCGACTTCGCGGTCAGCGTTCGCGGTCAAGGCTCGGGCGAGAACGCTCGGGTCGATGTCTGCCACCTGTCGGGCGCGGCCATCGCAAGTGCGGAGACGCGTGAGGGATCGGAGGCCACCGCGTACGTGCGCGTCCCGCCTGCGCCAAGAGGCGCCGTCTGCCGCCTGGACCTCGGGCCGGCCGAGGAGGGCATCTTCGAGGACGCGACCGTGTGGCTGAGCGACGAGGTCTCCCCTTGTGTGAGCCTCCGAGCCGACGGGCTCCTGATCCCCTTCGTGCACGGCCTCGTTACCGCGCCTGTGCTGCTGTCGAGTGAAGGGCGAACAGCACTGCCCTTCGTCCTCAACGCCCGGCCGGAGAGTCTACCCGCAGAGAGATGGGAGGTCAGCCTGGCTTCGGCCGGCAGGCCGCGCGCCGCTCGTCTCACGGAGCGCCGGTCGGTCGCGGTGCAGGGCCTGTCGCTCGAACTGCCGGCCGAGATGGCCGATGGCGACTACCAGTTGCAGGCGCGGTTGCTTGGGGGGCGCGGCCAGGTGGTGGCTCAGGGGGCCAGCCCGCTGCTCTTGCGGCAAGGCATCGCGTACGTGGGCGGCTGGCGGCCGCTCGTGTCGGCAAAGCTCGTCCACGCCGGCGACGGGAAGGCGGTACCCAGGCTGCTGGTGCATCGAAGACCGGTGCCGCTGGGAGAAGGCGTACAGGTGAAGGCCCGACTGATGGCCACCGGCGACCCGGCCCCGCTCGCAGAGCGCTCGCTCGATCCGGCCCTCGGTGGCGAGCTGACGCCGGGAGGCCAGCTCGAGCCCGGTCACTATCGCTGGCGGGTCAGCGTGACGCGACCGGATGGCCTCGCGCCCCTCGACTGGGACGACCACTGCTTCTACTGGCGCGGCGATCGGGCTTTCGAGGAGGTCAGGCCCCCTCCACCGTCCGGTCCTCTGGCGCCCGTCTCGCAGGCCGACCTGGCACGGGGCTTTGCCGCGTTCTGTCTGGAGGATGTCGAGGCGATCCCCCACAACGCGAGACCGGCCGCCGAGGATATGGCGCGTGACGCGCGGATATTCGCCGCGAGGGGGGAGTACGAGCCGGCTACTATCGGGGTGTTCTCGCTGCGGGATGGGACCGAAGTGAGCGTCACGGCCGGGCCGCTGTCGGGGCCATCGGAGATCCCCGCGGACCGGATCGACATTCGGACAGCACGCTACTGGCCTCAGCGGATGAGCTGGAACTCGGACACCTACCACTTCATCCCTGAACTCCTAGAGCGCGGCAGGAAGATCCAGCTCAACGCCTATGAGGTGGGGCAGATCTGGCTGACGGTACATGTGCCGGAGGACGCGCCGGCGGGAGACTACCTGGGTGAGGTTAAGCTGACCGGGCCGAACGGTGAGTCAGTGACGAAGCGGCTCGCAGTGGAAGTCCTGCCCTTCTCGCTGGTGAAGCCGACCGATATGGGCTGGGGCCTCTACACCGACAGCGGACGGTGGAACACGTATGCCGAGGAGCGTGTGCAGGCCGAGTTCGCCGAGATCGTGGCCCACGGCTACAGCACGCTGCTTGGGTACCCACTGCGGCATTCGCAGATCACCTATGAGAATGGTGCGCTGCAGGCTGACCTATCGCGCTTCGAGGGCTACATGCAGATGGCGATCGAGGCCGGGCTGGGCGGCCCGTGGGTGATGGACCTGCAGGGCTTGCAGGGCGCGGTCCAGAATCTGCTCGGGCGACAGGAGCTGGTGTATGACGATGAGTTCGAGAGGGTGTTCACCGGGATCTGCGCTGCGCTGCGGGATGCCGCTGAGGCTAACGACTGGGGCGAGATCCTCCTGCACGTGATTGATGAACCAAACCGGAGACGACCTGGCTCGGTCGAGAAGGCGAAGCGGCAACTGGCACTGGCGCAGAGCGTCGGCTGCCGAACGTGGACGACCGTCCTCGACCTGGAAGCACTCGCTGAGGAATATGATCCCCAACTCGACGTGCGCTGCTACTCGCTGAGCTTCATCATCGGCTCCGCCGACGCCAACCGCGGCCGGAGGGAAGAAACGGCGGCGAGCGGGGACGAGCTGCAGTGGTACGGCTCGGGCTGCTACACGTTCGCGGGCGGCCAGGAGGGCCACCTCTACAGCAACCGCATCCTCATGGGCTACCTGTTCG
>CBFDAZ010000152.1:0-9438 GCA_965602825.1 uncultured bacterium | reverse complement strand
GCGGGCGCCCGGCGGTCCGGCTGGTCGATCCCGATCAGGCACGCCGCCGACTGCGCCAGCACCGAGCTGCCCCGCAGCCGGTCGAAGTCGAAGCCATCCGTGTGGTCCGTCACCTGCCGCTTGCGGAGGTGGTGGACCAGCACGACCGGCGCCGCCACGCTCCGCGCCAGCGCCTGCAGGGAGTCGAGCGCAAACCGGACATCGGCATCATTCTCCTTCCCGGCGAGGGCCTTCGACCAGCTATCGACTACCAGCAGCCTCGGCTTCACCTGCTCCACGACGCGGGAGAGCACCTCGAACTCCTCCGGCTCGTCGATGTGGTAGGTGCGCAGCGGTTGGGGCATGAAGGCCAGGGAGTCGGGGTCGAGACCCATCTTCTCGGCCCTCTCGACCAGCACGGCGTGGCGGCCTTCGGTCTCCAGCCAGAAGACCAGCGCCTCGCCGTCCGGCCCTTCCTGCTCGTCGGGCCAGGGCAGGCCCATCGCCGCCGCCTTGGCCAGCGCCAGGGCGAACCAGCTCTTGCCGACGCCGCTCTCGCCCGCCAGCACGGTGATGTGCCCTTCGGCGACCCAGCCGGGCCACGTCCAGGTGGTCGAGCGGACCATCCGTTTGAGCTCGCCGCCGAGGATGGGGGAGGGGAGGTCGGGGGCCATGACGTCCGGGCCGGACGCGGGCCCCTCCTCACGGCTCGCGTCGTCTGGAGGGGCCGAATACGAGGCAGTCGTTCCGCCGGAGTATCCGGCCCGCGCCGTCGGGGAGGCGTCGGAGTCGGTGACATCCCACTGCTCGGCGCTGGCGATGATGCCCCCGATCTCCCGGTCATCGAGCGGCGGGTCGCAGCGCTCGCGGTTGATGGCGTGGAGGCTGACCCGCAGCTCGGCGATCGACACCCCCGCGTTGACCATCCGACCGGCGATCCGGACGAGACTGACGTGCCGTTCGCCGGGGATGAGTCGAGGGGCTTCGCGGGGAGGTTGAGCGGGTGCGGCCGAAGGTGACGGAGGCGGAGCTTCATCGGCACGAGGGCTGGTGGCATCGCGGGGAGACGAGGTCCCGTCCGTGGCCGACCGTGACGAAGCCGGAGCTTCGTCGCCACGACGGCTCGGACTGGTATCGCCAACCGGCGGACGCTTCGTGTAGACGACCTCGCACACGCCGTCCTCGCAGCGCCGCGTCGGCCGCGCCTCGCCCCGGGCGAAGCGCACCAGCCACTCCGGCATCTCCGCCAGCTCCGCCTCGTCGGGGCTGATCTTCCACTTGTACGGCACGCCGCTGGGATGTATCGACGGCGGCGCGACCACGTACCCTCGCTCCACCTTCACGTCGATGCCGGGGAAGTCGGCGCCCAGCGTCGAGTTGAGGTCGCCTCCGGGATGCCGGAAGTACAGGTGCCAGCCCGCGCCGCCGGTGGACACCTGCACCGTCTCCGCGTGGCAGCCGAAGAGGCGCTCCAGCTCGTCAAGCGAGGCATCCCCGCCGTTCCGGGGGTCGATGTCCAGCACGACCAGGCGGTTCATTCTCCCGGTGGCCACGGCGATGTTGGCGTCGGGGTGCTCGCGCCACCAGCGGCGGATGCGCACGTCATCGCAGCTCGCGTCGAGGTATCCGCTACTGCCCTTCAGCGGCACCTTGGACCTCGGCGCCAGCGGGAAGACGGCCCAGTGGCGCTTCGCGAGCTTGAGGGCGGCTTCCAACAGAGGTTGAGAGGACTCGGGGTGCTTCTGCATCGGGGAACGTCCTTTCGGGTCCCATTGCGCGGGACCGGGGAGTAGGTGGGGCGGGGAACGGCGTGGTCCTGTGGGCTTCACCTCCGTTGACATAGGGCGCGGGAACGACGAACGGCGTCGGGTTGGGAAACCCGACCCACGGACGGCGACGGGAACAGCCTCGATCCCTGCGGGATCGCAACAGGCGGGGCCGCCTGTCCTACCACGGCCACGGCACGTCAGGGGCGGCTTGCGGGGTGCTCCATAGGTATATGTCGAAGGGAGCGGCGGATCTGTCCCAGATTACCCGAGGCAATCTCAGGCACCGGGGCCGGGAAGGCGTGGTTCCATGAGCCTCCCATACTACAGGTCACAGGAAGGGCCCAAGATTGTTGGTTCTTGAGGTGACGCTTCAGGGGTTTTCTTGGGGCGAGGCACGGGGAGCCTGCACGGCCTCCATATATAAGGTCCCGAGCCGGCTAACGTTTGTCCCGTGATCTACATCACATTCGGTTCGAAAGGCCCCGAAAATGGGCCTAAGGACCTATGAAATGGGGCCCGAAGGGCGTCCGAGTCGATCGCTGCCCGCCGGTCAGGTCAGCGGGAAGTCGATCGACTTGCCCTCCAGAGTGGACCGGTAGATGCCCTCCAGCAGCTCGGTGAGGTTGCGGCCGTCCGTGAAGCTGATCGTCATCGGCTCGCCCGACTCGATCGCGGCGACCCACTGCTGCATCGGCGAGGGCAGCGCCTCGGGCAGGCCCTTCACCACCAGCTCGCCGCGCTGGCCGGCATACTCCGCATTCTGCGCGATCAGGGTCGGTCGGCCATCGAGACCTCGGATGCCGACAAACCCCTTGGTGCCGTAGATCTCGATCGGGTTCGGCCCGGCGGCATGGACCCACGCAACATCCAGGATGCCCAACGCGCCGGTCTCGAACTCGACGACAGCCACCGCGTTGTCGTCCACCTCCGGGTACTCTCCGGTGAAGCTGTTCATCTTCGAGACAACGCTCTTGGGCGTCCCCATCAGCCAGCGCATGACGTCCACGGTGTGGCAGCCCAGGTCAAACAGCGCTCCGCCGCCGGCAGCGACGGGGTCGGCAAACCACAGGCTGTGCCCCTGGAACCAGCTCTGGAGCGCCGCCGAGTGGGCGATCCGGGCGCGCATGAGGGTGACGTCGCCGATCGTGCCCGCGTCGAGGACCTGCTTGAGGAACAGAATCTCCGGGTTGCAGCGGGACGGGAGAGAGATCATGCAGCACAATCCCGACGCGTCCGCCGCCGCCACGATTTCGTCAGACTCAGCGGTCGCGATCGAGAGCGCCTTCTCGGTGAAGACGTGCTTCCCGGCCTTGATGGAACGCAGGATCACGTCGTGATGCAGGTTGGTGGGTGCATCGACGATGACGCCCTGCACATCGTCTCTCCCCAGCATCTCGTCGATGTCTGCCACGAACGCGACATTGTAGTCCGCGGCCGCCTCCTGGCCCCGATCCGGGACCTCGTCCCAGATCCCGACGAGTTCCACATCGGGATGATCGATTGCCTGCTGGGCGTATCCGCGTGCATGCACATGAGCCATGCTCAACATGCCGACTCGTACCAAAAGGCTCACCTCGCGTTCGGATGGGGGGCTGGGACCGGCAACGGCGAGCAGCTTCGTCCTGAGTCCAGTCTACAGGGCCTTGGCCGCCACCGCATCGATCTCGAACAGCAGCTCGGCCCGGCAGACGTCGGCCACCATGCAGACGCCGAGCTGCTCGAAACGGCTGCCCGCAGCGATCTCCCGGAAGCGTGCGACGTCCTCCGCGCGCTTGACGAAGACGGTCGCCTGGCAGATATCGTCGGCCGTCAGGTCCCGCGTGCCGATGAGGGCTTCGATGTTGTGGATGGTGCGCTTGATCTGCTCGTCGATATCGTCCAGGTGAATGCTCCTGCCCTCCTCGTCAATCGAGGCGGTGCCGGAGACGTACACGGTGCGCACCCCGCCGAGCACGACCTCCATCGCCCTGGCGAAGGCCGAACCGTAGCTGTAAGCCTCGTTCTGCAGGGGGTTGTGAAGCCGCCCGATGGTGACCTGGGCACTGGGACTCGGCGAGATGGCGACCAGGTCCATCACGCACTCGATCTGCCCCGGGGAGCGCGCCTGGATGCCCGTGCTGGCCGGCAGGTAGTCGTTTCCCTGCCCGAGGAGGCCAAAGCGTGTGTAGGCCTCGGTGCGGACGGGGTTGAAATCATCGTACCACGCAAGAATGTCGTCGATGTAGATCCAGGTTCGGACAACCTCCCGGTAGCCGAAGCCGGCCTGCTCGAGCGCCCCCGCGGCTTTCTCGAACATGCGCCGGGCTTGCTCGGTAGCGGCCATCGGCTGGTCCGGTGTTGTCCCGGCGAGGCCCGAGAGGTAGATGACGCGCGCGTCTTCCCGCTCCAGCGCTCGGCCCAGGGCCTGGCCATCGTAGAGCACCTGGTCCACCGTGACCGCATTGGCGGCCTCTCCGGACCCGACGGCGTAGAGGTGGATGCCCGAGAGCCCGTCCCCCTCGCAGGGGAGCCCCTGGACGTATGTGGCAGGAACGTCGTCGAACGAGGCCGCGCCGGACACCGCCTCCGCGCGGGCGGCCCCGATCTGGTCGGCGACCCCCAGAGCACCGTACACGCGTTCCTGAACCACCGCGGCGTTCCGTTCGGCGAGCACCTGGGTGATCTGCTCATAGAGGGATCGGGTTTGCTTCGGCACGGCGGAGGCGCTGGTGTCCTTCGCAACGGCCGAGATGTAAAGCTCTTCGAGATCGGTTCCGCGGAACGTTGAGGTGTGGACCCCGTCCGCGGCCGCGCGGTTCACCGAGGGCCGCGTGGGATGCGCGCGATCGCTCATTAAACCCGTCCTGTTCTGGGGTGTATTCGGGCAACGGGCCACCTATTCGGCGCCAGCACCCGTGCCTCCTGCCGGCCGGGCCGGCAAGAGCGAGCACCTATGAGTTAAGCGCTCGAACGGCCAAAAGGTTTCCCCGATCAGAGGCTTGCCGCGACGTGGCCGGGCCCCGCGGCCCACGGGGAAGCGGGATCGGGGCGCCGTCCAGCGACTGCGGGATCAGGCATTCCCCGGCCCGACGCCGTCGGGCTAGATCGAGGACTCCGCGGCCGCCCGGTAGGCCTCGACCGTCAGTTCTGCGGTCCGGGTCCAGGTGAACTGCTTCGCCCGCCTGTGGCCCGTCGCCGCCAGCGCGTGCCGCTTGTCCGTGTTGTCCAGAAGCGATCGTAGCGCCTCAACAAGCTCCTCCGGCGCGTTCGGGTCCACCATCAGCGCGGCATCGCCGGCCACCTCGGGCAGCGACGACGTATTCGAACACACAACCGGGGTCCCGCAGGCCATCGCCTCCAACACCGGCAGGCCGAAGCCCTCGTAGAGAGACGGAAAGCAGAACAGGCTGGCCCCGGAGTAGATGGCCGGTAGATCCGCCTCAGGGACATGCCCGAGACAGACGATCCGGGCACCGACCGGCGAGCGCCTGATGGCCTGCTGTGCCTCCTGGTCACGCTCGGCCGAGCCCACGATCGCCAGGATCCGGTCGGACTGGGGAAGCCGGGAGAACGCCTGCACGACGGCCTTCAGGTTCTTCCGGGGATGTCCCGATCCGACGCAGGCGAGGATGTAGGGCTGTCTCAGGCCAAAGCGCTGCGCCACGATCTGACCGGCATCCGGTACGGGCGCGAACTTGGGATCAACGCCCAACGGTGTCACCACGACCTTCTCGGGTGCGACCCCGAAGTGCTCCACCAGATCCCGCTTGGTCGAGTCGGAGATCGCGAGGATAACCCCCGAGCGCCTCGCCGCCGAGGGAACAAGTTCGCGATAGTGGTCCAACTCGGCGGGATCGTACAGCTCCGGATAGTGGACGGCTGCCAGGTCGTAGAAGGTCGTGACCGCGGGGCAGGGAAGCCAGCGCGGGAGGATCGTGCCGGGGAAGTGGGCAACCTTTACGCGATCTCGCGCCATGGCAAGCGGCATCCGCAGGCGCAGCCACAGTCTTGGGAAGCGGGAGACCCGGGCGCCGTCGGCCTTATCGAACAGGGGCGCAGCATCGGGTGCGTCGGCCCGGGCGGCGGCGTAGAGGAACGTCTCGGGCCGCTCGGGCATGGCGAGAAGCGCTCGGACGAGGTTCAGTGTGTAGGTCTCAACGCCGCTCTTCTGAGGCTCCAGAAGGTAGCTCGCATCAATCCCAACGCGCATGATGTGACGTGGCTCCACAATTGAGGCCCGACCGGATTGCAGCCGATCTCAGCAGTCATCCCCAACCGAGACGGGGCCGACCTCTTGCGGCAGACGTTGCCGCCGCTTCGGTGGGAGCTTCCGCCCCGCGAGCACGAAATCCTGGTTATCGATGACGCGAGCCAGGACGATAGTGTGGAAATGCTCGGGCGCGAGTTCCCGGACGTTCGCGTCATTGCGCTCGACCAGAACGTGGGCTTCGGCGCAGCGTCCAACCGAGGTTTCGAGGAGGCTCGGAACGAGATTGTGCTGCTGCTCAACAGCGACATGGAGGTGACGCCCGGCTCGATTGAGCTTCTCGTGGAGCATTTCGCCGAGTCTGACGTATTCGCAGCGGGTTCGCGCTACGCCAAACCAGGCGAGCCCGTGGGGCCCCTTGATGACGGGCTCGGGCTGATCCGCCCGCAGCTCGGGGCGCCGGGAGGCGGAGGGCTGCTGTCGCGGCGCAAGTTCCTCGAACTGGGTGGCTTCGATCCGCTTTACTACCCCTTCTACTGGGAGGATATCGATCTCGGCTGGAGCGCGTGGCGACATGGCTGGCGTATCATCCGCGACGCACGGGCGTGTTTCGTGCACCTGGGGGCCGCCACCATCGGCGCCCTGTACACACCAGCGTACGTGGAGCGGGTGAAGACCAGGAACCGCTGCCTCCTCGGGTGGAAGAACTTCAGGAGCGCCAGGCTGCTGGCTCGCCATGCAGGATCGGTCGCCCGCAAGGTGTTGGGTGGCCTCCTCAGACGTCGGAGGTTTGCTGAGGTACTGGGTGTGATGGATGCCGTGGCCGCCTTGCCGCGTGCGCTGCGTGCGCGGAGATCCGTGTCTGGCGGCCTCTCTGACGCAGAGATCATGCGCCAGGCCGGCGTCACCTCCCGGCGCGAGTCCACCGTCTGAGCGCCGGGACGAGACCGAGTACGTGGAGCTCAACGCCGCTTTTGGGAGGCTCCGGGAGATAGGTGGTGTCAGCCTCTGGGCGCATCGGCGGGTCCGCCCTGTGGTGCGACGCTGGACTTGCGTGCCGCGACGAAGGCGAAGAAGGCGCCGCTCCACGGAACGACCCGAGCCATGACCCGTCCGAGGCGCGCCGCCAACGGAGTGACATCGTGGTAGGCGCCCCGGCGACGGAAGAGGCCGCAGAAACTGTGAAGCGAGTAGGCATGTCCGAAGGGCATCACTTCGAGGACCTCGTACCGATTGCGCGCGAGGGCGTCAGTGAGGTCCGCGAGGCGCCAGTAGTAACCGGGGGGCTCTGGGGCAGCTTCGGGCGCTGGCATCCGGCGCAAGGCACGATAGGCCGCTTTTAGCGGAGGATCGATCCGTGCGAGCAAGTGTAGGTGGGGCACGGACAAGACGAGAACGCCCTCGGGCTGGAGCACTCGGTGCATCTCGGCGAGGCAGACATCCGGTGCCTCAGAGTAGTGCTCGATGACACCGAACGACAGGCAGGTGCCAAAGGTGCTGGCACCGAAGGGGAGTTGGCGCACATCGGCAAGAGCCAGGCGGGCGTGAGGGAAGGCCGAGCGCGCCTTCGCCAGGGCGGCCAGGCTGCAGTCGATTCCGACCGCGTCGTACCCCTCCTCGCCAAGCCAGTAGATGAACCGCCCCAGCCCACATCCGGCCTCGAGCACCGGGGCCCCGCCCACCAAGTGACGCTGGATGAACTCGAGCGAGGGTTGGATCCACCCGTAGCTGAGGGTGCCAACCTCATCGTCGATCGTGGTATCGGTCCAGGCCCGGTCCCATCCGCTACGGTCGTCAGCCATGGTCGCGGACTCCATCGCGGAACGGCGCGCCTCCGGACCCACAACACCCGGTTCGCGGACCGGAGGGAGCATGCCGCTGGGCGCACTCGCAGAAGACCGAAGACTTGGCTGAGCTTGCCGCGATGTGTGCCGTGGTCGTTAGCGAGGATGGGGAGCGTTCTCCGCGCATCCTGCCATCTCTCATCGTGAGCTTCCGCCCACTCACAATAGAACCCTTCTCACCGACGACGCAGGTAAGGACGATAGCTCAGCGATGGTCCGGACGTACAGCGCAGACGTGTTGACGACGGGCCTGGCCCGATCCGGCTGCGGGCAGGTGCGGACCCACCGTTGCCCGCCATAAGGACTGCGAGGGTCAGTGAGAGCTTCGCCGCGTGGAACGAGGCGCAACAGCGCTCAATAGCGAAGCCACCTCAGAAGGCGGTATGAGCCGTGATGGGATCCACGACTTCGGCGGCTAGCCAACAGGGGGTTGAAAGAGGGCGCGTGACGCCCCTCCCGCTCCATGTCAGGCTCGGGCGCGCATTCGTGGGATGTGGACATGTGCGGGGCAAAGGTGTACTCAATCGCTGGATCATAAGACACTGGACACCGCGGTTGGGGCGGGCAGTCTTTGCGTGCCGACCGGGATTCCTCATGACAGGCGACCTGTCCGACGACTTCCTCAGGGAGCTGTTCTGGTATGGTCGCTACGAGCCCGCAACGACATGGTTCCTGCAGCAACTGCTTATGCCGGGCGATGTGTTCTACGATGTCGGCGCCAACATCGGGTACTTCGCTCTGCTTGCTGCGGCGACCATCAAGCGGGAAGGCTCGGTCATCGCTATTGAGCCAAACCCGATCGCCCGAGAGCGACTCGTGCGGAATCTCGAAGTGAATGGCTTCGAGCACGTGATGGTGCGTTCTGAAGCTCTGGGTTCGGCGCCCGGGCCACAGACCCTCAGCCAGCCGCTGGGCCGGCCCGAATGGAGCAGCCTTGCCCCAGCCGACGGCCGCGAGGCCGAGGGATTCCCTGTCGAGGTGCGGCGTCTGGACGATGTTGTGCTGGAGACAGGCGAGCCGCCGTCTGTTCTGAAGATCGACGTCGAGGGATGGGAGGGAGAGGTTCTGCTTGGGGCGGAGGCAGTCCTTACCTCCCCGCACCCGCCTCTCATCATCACTGAGGTCAGTGAGCTTCTACGGTCGGCCCCGGACGAGCAGGTGTCCAGATGGCTTGGGGACCTGCAAGACCGCGGCTACGAGTTCCTGAAGCTCAGTCACCGTGCCCGCACTGTGGGACGCTCCTTCAGGCTGACGCCCTGGAGCCCGACGATGCCACGGGACCCGCGCGAGCTTGGTTTCAACGTTGCGGCTTACATCCCAGACAGACACGGGGAGCGCGTACGGGGAGTGCCACGCGACTGACGGCAGCATAGCGGACGCTCGGTGGGCTGCAACGGCACGCTGGCCGCTCGATGGAAGCTGCTGGAGCCTGCGACTGAGACATCGCGCGCTCCGGGCGCCAGGTCGGCTGCTGAATTCACGGATGAGCAGATCCTCGCGCGGTTCCACGTAGAGCTGGGTTGGGTTCTGTCCTGCCGATGTGATGCAGCACTCATCACGCGGGGTCCGGCTTCGTGGCAACGATAAGCGCTGCACTGGCCTCATCAAGCGGTGCCTCGACGCCGTCGGCGGCGGCTTGCCGCAAGCGGCGGAACCAGTA
>CBFDAZ010000151.1:0-9450 GCA_965602825.1 uncultured bacterium | reverse complement strand
GTGCAGGCTGTTGGCCCAGTTGTCGTGGTCGAGATCCAGGACCAGCATCCCGTCGCTGCCGCAGATCTCGTGCCGCTCGACGCGCCCGCCAGTCGCCGTCCAACTGACGTGGAAGACGCCCTGGACGCCGCCCGCAAACTGCGCGAGGAAGGCCGTCGCGTCGTCCACCGGTGTTGGCGTCATCACCCCGTCTCTGGGCCGTTGCGGCACGGTCGTCTTCTGCGTGGCGCAGACGGCCTCGATCGGCCCGATCAGCCACTGGGCGAGGTCGATCACGTGGCAACCGAGGTCAAAGAGGACGCCACCCCCGGCGAGCTGCGGGTCGGCTCGCCACATCCACCCTCCGCCCGGCCCACCGTAGCCGGCGAGCTTGCAGAGGTTGTAGTGGAAGACCTCGCCGCACGCGCCATCGGCCAGCATCTGCCGAGCGCACGCGGCCTCCGGCACCCAGCGGTTCGTGAAAGCCACCATGGTCTTGGCGCCAGCTTTGCGAGTCGCGCTAACCAGGTGCGCTGTCTGCTCTGAATTGAGTCCCAACGGCTTCTCGCAGAAGACGTGCAGGCCTCTCTCGAGCGCCGCCAGGGCGATCGGGGAGTGGGCGTTGTGCGTTGTGCTGATCGTCACCGCGTCGAGGCCGTCGTGATCCAGCAGACGCCGGTAGTCGGTGTAGAGCGCCTCGACCCTCAGCTCCCGTCCGGCCTGCTGTAGCTTCTCCTCGGTGCGGCACGAGAGGGCGACGAGCTCCGCCTTCGGATGACTCAGTACACCCCGCGCGTGGACCGCGTTGGCCCACCACCCGACGCCGACGATCCCGATACACAGTTTCTCCGCCGTAGCCATCACCTCCCGGCCGATCCAGCCTGCCCCGCAAGCACCGCCCTGTTCCGCAGGCTGGGGTAGCGGCCCTCCACCGGCAACGGAGAGGCCTGGCCGTGGTCTGGAGGGAACCTCTCAGCCAGTCGGAGCACAAGCCCTATGCCAGCCGAAGGAGCCTAGCCAATGCTGATCGGCGTCGCCAAGGAGGTCGTCCCAGGCGAGAAGCGTGTGGCGCTGACCCCGGAGGGGGCGCGCCGGCTGATCCAGGGCGCGCACCAGGTGCTTCTCGAGGCGGGAGCCGGGACCGGGAGTGGACACAGCGACGATGCCTACCGCGAGCAAGGGGCGCAGGTGGCTGAGTCGGCCGACGAGGTATGGGCCCGCGCCGACCTGCTGACCAAGGTCAAACAGCCGCTCGAAGGGGAGACAGCGCTCTTCCGTGAGGGACTGATCCTCTTCAGCTACTGCCACCTGGCAACGCGCCCGTGGCTGGTGGACGCGCTGCTCAAGAAGTCGGTCACGGCTGTGGCCTTTGAGGAGGTGGTGCTGCCCGACGGCGAGCGTCCGCTGCTCAGACCCATGAGCGAGGTCGCCGGCCGACTGGCCATCCTGGTCGCGGGGCAGTACCTCGCTGAGCCCTACGGCTCACGGGGCGTACTGATGGGCACGGTGTCCGGGCAGCCAGCCGCCGGCGTACTCATCATCGGCGGCGGGACAGTCGGCTCGAGCGCCGCCGCGGCGGCCTGCGGCCTCGGCGCCCGGGTCACCGTCGTTGACCGGGAGCCGGAACGAGTCCGCCCTCGCCTGGCCGAGGTGGCACCGTCAGCCGACCTCGTGGCGGCACCCGCCAGTCCCGAACTCGTTCAGGACATCCTGCCCGAAGTCGACGTGATCGTCAACGCCGTGCGGTGGGATCCATTGACCGGCCGGCACCTGGTGACCCGCGATTCACTGCGCCGCATGCGGAAGGGCTCGGTGATCGTCGATGTGGACTGCACGCCCGGTGGCGTGATCGAGACGACTCGGGTGACGACCATCGAGGAGCCCACGTTCGAGGAAGAGGGTGTCATTCACTACTGCGTCCCCAACATGCCCGCGACCGTGCCGCACACCTCCACTGAAGCCCTCACCTCGGCGACACTCCCTTACGTCGAGCGCCTTACAGACCTCGGGGTAACCGCGGCGCTGGAGACCTGCCCGGAGCTCGAAGGCGCGGTCGTCTGTCAGGACGGGAAGCTCCTCGACTCTCACGTGGCGGCGGCCCAGGGGCGGCCAATTGAGGAGATGAACCGCTAATCTGAGCCTGACCCATTCCTAACAGAGGGAAGGCATCATCGGCCACAGTCCGTACGCAGGCCCACGGCGGCCGGGTCACCGTCGAGAGTGCCCTGGGGGAGGGGAGCACGTTCTCCATTCATCTGCCCCGAGCCTGAGCCTCCGTGTCTCCTCGGCCAGGGGTCCCGCCGTGGGCGGAATGCCTCTGGCCCAATACTCACCGCGCCCTAACACAACGCTAGCAATCGACGCGTAAGAACACGGCAACCGAAAGCCGCGCAGTCTGGTGCTTGACGGGAGTGCAGCGATGACGACCATGAGAGCCCTGGCCCTTGTGGCCCTGAGTGCGTTCGGGCTCATCCTGCTCGTGGGCAGCGGGTGTTCGCGCGACATTGACACCGCCAGCTCGACAACAGCCAGAGTGAAGGGCTCGGACACGATGGTCCACCTCGTCACGGCGTGGGCGGAAGCCTTCATGGCAGAGAACGACGACCTCTACGTGTCCGTGGACGCCGGGGGATCGGGGGCGGGGATCGCCGCGCTCATCAACGGAACCATCGACATCGCGTCGGCCTCCCGCGAGATGAAGCAAGAGGAGAAGCAGCAGGCATCCGACAAGGGTCCTGACCCGGTCGAGTTCGTGGTCGCTCGCGACGGAATCGCCGTGGTTGTGCATCCGGACAACCCCGTCAACGAGCTGACCATAGAGCAGCTCTCGAAGATCTACACTGGTGCCATCACCAACTGGAGCGCCGTCGGCGGCAACGATCGGAAGGTGAGCATCCTGTCGCGAGAGTCCAGCTCCGGGACGTACGCCTTCTTCCGCGAGCACGTCATGGGTGACCAGGACTACACCACCGACGCCAAGCTGATGCCGGCGACCTCGGCCATCATCGAGGCCACTGCCGAGGACCGAGGCTCGATCGGCTACGTCGGCCTGGGGTATGTGGCCGAGGCAGGCGGCAGAGTGAAGGCGCTGAAGGTGAAGGTAGACGAGAGTTCAGAAGCGGTCGCGCCCTCCGAGGAGGCGGTGAAGTCGGGCGAGTACGGCATCGCGCGGCCCCTGTATCTCTACAGCGCGGGCGAGCCGACGGGCGCTGCGAAGGCCTTCATCGACTTCGCCCTGAGCGAAGCGGGTCAGGCGATCGTCAGCGAGAACGGCTACGTCACGGCGGAGTAGATGCGCAGGACCATCTGGCAAGAGAAGGCCGCAAAGCTCATCTTCGTGAGCGCAGCCACGACGAGCATCCTGATCGTCGCGCTCATCTTCCTGTTCGTGGGGCGGGAAGCCGCGCCGTTCGCCGCTGACCCGGGTCTCGACGAGCTGGCCGGCACCAAGTGGGCGCCGACCTCGGCCAAGAGGGCCGCCTTCGGCATTGGGCCGTTGGTCTCGGGCTCGCTTCTCGTCACCGTGCTGGCGACTGTTGTCGTGGTTCCGTTCGGCATCTGCGGAGCGGTCTACCTCTCTGAGGTCGCGGGCCGAATCGAGCGGGAGATCATGAAGCCGTTCATCGAGCTCCTCGCCGGAATCCCATCGGTGGTCATCGGCTTCTTCGGGCTGGTCGTCCTGGGGCCGATCGTCAAGCAGGTCTTCCACCTCGAAAGCGGGCTGACGGCCCTGACCGGGGCCTTGCTGCTGGCCCTCATGGCCGCACCGACGGTCATCTCCCTGTCCGAGGACGCCCTGCGGAGCGTGCCCAGGTCCTACAAGGAGGCCTCCCTCGCCCTCGGCGCCAGCAAGCTTCAGACCATCTGGAAGGTCACTGTCCCGGCGGCGAAGTCAGGAATGCTGGCCGCGGTGATGCTGGGGATGGGACGCGTGATCGGCGAGACGATGGCCATCATGATGTGCACGGGCAATGCAGCCAAACTCACGGGCAATCCCTTCGAGTCGGTCCGCACGATGACGGCGACGATCGCCGCGGAAATGGGTGAAGTGCCCTTTGGTGGAACCCACTACCGCGCCCTGTTCTGCGTCGGCATCGCGCTACTGCTCTCGACCTTCGTGCTCAACATGGTCGCGCAGAGGGCCTGGCGCAAGCACGAGAGGTGAGCATGGCTAAGGGCAAGCTCACGGAGAAGATCGTCTACTCGGTCATGCGGGGGATGACGTACTTCATCTTCTTCGTGGTCGCCTACATCGTGCTGGACATCGTCAGACACGGCCTGCCCACCCTCAGTTGGGAGTTCGTCAGTACATTCCCGAAGCGGGGCGGAACCGAGGGCGGTATCCTGCCGGCGATCGTCGGTACGCTGTGTCTGGTCGTTGGCTCGATGGCGGTTGCACTTCCCCTCGGCATGGCCAGTGCCGTCTACCTGGCCGAGTATGCGACCCAGGGCAAGTTCACCCGCACGGTCCGCTTGGCGATCGTCACTCTGGCCGGAGTTCCCTCCATTGTCTACGGGCTGTTCGGCCTCGGGCTGTTCGTGCTGTTCCTCAACTTCGGCGCCTCCATCATTGCCGGCAGTTTGACTCTGGCTTGCTTGATCTTGCCCACCATCATCGTCTCCAGCGAGGAGGCCCTGCGTGCCGTGCCGCAAGGCCTTCGCGAGGGTAGTCTGGCCCTGGGGGCCAACAAGTGGCAGACGATCAGGAGGAACGTGTTGCCGTACGCGGTACCGGGGATGTTGACCGGCTCGATCCTGGGGATCGGCCGGGCGGCGGGGGAGACGGCGCCAATCCTGCTGACGGTGGCGGCATTCTACCTGCCCAGGCTCCCGAAATCTGTCTTCAGCCAGGTCATGGCGTTGCCCTATCACCTCTACGTCCTGGCAACTCAGCACCCGGAGATCTCCAAGGTGCGTCCACTGCAGTACGGGACAGCTCTCGTGCTGCTGATCCTGGTCCTGGGCGTCAACCTGGGCGCGATAGTTCTCCGAAGCCACTTCAGGAAGAAACACCGATGGTAGAGCAACCGGCGACTGAGGACTTCGAGACCAAGGTGCAGGTGCGGAACCTGGACTTCTACTACGGGCCCAAGCAGGCACTGTTTGGGATCGAGATGGACGTCTACGCCCGGCAGGTCACCGCGCTCATCGGCCCGTCCGGCTGCGGGAAGTCGACCTTCCTGCGGACGCTCGACCGGATGAACGACATCATCGGTGGGACACGGTTGGAGGGTACGGTCCTGATCGATGGGCAGGACATCCACGCGCCAGAGGCCGATGTCGTGGAGCTGCGGCGCCGGGTAGGAATGGTCTTCCAGAAGTCGAATCCGTTCCCCAAATCGGTCTTCGAGAACGTCGCCTACGGGCCTCGGATCCACGGCGTCCGCAGCCGGGGGCAGCTAGCCGAGATCGTGGAGCGGAGCCTGGTGCGGGCCGGCCTGTGGAGGGAAATCAAGGACCGCTTGGACGACAGCGCCATGGAGCTGTCGGGCGGTCAGCAACAGCGCCTGTGCATCGCACGCGCGTTAGCCGTTGACCCCGAGATCCTGCTCATGGACGAGCCGGCGTCCGCCCTCGACCCCAAGTCAACCCAGCGGATCGAGGAGCTCATCAAGGAGCTCCGAGAGGAGTACACGATCATCATCGTGACCCACAACATGCAGCAGGCGGCTCGAGTGTCGGACTTCACAGCGTTTTTCTACGAGGGCAGCCTGATCGAGTTCGGTCCGACCGAACGCATCTTCACCAAACCCGACAAGAAGCAAACCGAGGACTACATCACCGGCCGCTTCGGGTAGAGGAGACGGGCGATGGACGTGACCAGCCATCTTCACCGAGAGATCGAGAGGCTGAAGAAGAAGCTCCTCTCCCTCAGTGCCGTTGTCGAGGAGCAGGTTCAGCGGGCGGTGAAGGCACTGCACGAGTGCGACGCCGAATTGGCGCGCCAGGTCATACTGGCCGATGACGAGCAGGTGGATAGGGCTGAGGTAGACGTGGAAGAGGACTGCCTGAAGGTGCTGGCCCTGTACCAGCCCGTTGCAGCCGATCTGCGGTTCATCGTGGCCGTCTTGAAGATCAACAACGACCTCGAACGGATCGGCGACATGGCAGTCAACATCGCCGAACGGGCCGACTACCTGGCCAGCCAGGAGCCGATCGAGCTGCCCTTCAACTTCGGCGAGATGGCCGGCAAGGCCCAATCGATGCTGAGGCGGAGTCTCGACGCATTGGTGAACGTGGATCCGGAACTGGGCCAGCAGGTCTGTGCCGACGACGATGAGGTGGACATGCTGAACCGGCAGATGTACGACCAGGTCCAGCAGCGCATCCGCCAGCACCCCGAGCACCTGGAGTACCTGATGCACTTCCTGGCGGTTTCCCGGCACCTGGAGCGCATCGCCGACCACGCCACCAACATCGCCGAAGACGTGATCTACATGGTCACCGGCCAGATCGTCCGCCACAAGGCCGAGGACTACAGCGCGCAATTCTGAGCCGGCCCCCTGTTGTGCCTGGCGCCGCCTGTAGCGGCAGCCTCCTGAGCCCCGAGAAGGTCCCCTGCCTCGTTTGCCTCAATCCTACGGCCTCGAAGATCCCAGAGCCGTTCGTGCCGGCGGGTCTTTTGACCCGCCACCGGGGCCTCGTATTGCGCCTCGGGCAGGCGAGTAACCCGGAGTCAGACCCAATGGACAGTCACCTGCTACGGATTCTCATCCTCGCGGCGTGCGGATTCGCCGCCTGCGTGCACGCCGAGGGGGCAGCTTTCTACGTCGCCCCCGACGGCAATGACGCCTGGTCGGGCAAGCTGCAGGGCCCGAATGCGGTCGGGACGGACGGGCCGCTCGCCTCCCTGACTGCGGCGCGCGATGCCGTCCGCCGGCTGAAGGCCGAGGGCCCGCTCACAGAACCGGTTCGCGTCATCGTGGCAGATGGCACTTACTCGCTGACCGGCCCCCTCATCCTCACCCCTCAAGACAGCGGCACGCAGCGCTGCCCCGTAAGCTACGAAGCGGCGCCTGACGCCCGGCCCATCTTCTCGGGCGGCCGGAGGATCACCGGCTTCACCGAAGGCGAGGCCGGCATCTGGACGGCCACCATCCCCGAAGTTGCCGCGGAGGAATGGTACTTCGAGCAGCTCTGGGTGAACGGCCGCCGAGCAACGCGTGCTCGCTCCCCGAACCAGTTCTATCACTACACCCGCGGCAAGGTCACGCGCGCTGTTGATCCCCGTACCGGCGAGCCGGTCGATCTCACGGGGCGTGCCTTCTTCGCTCGTCCCGAGGACGTCGACAGCGTGCCCCAGAGCACCGATGTGACCCTCGTGCTCTACCACTCCTGGGAAGTCACCCGCCTCCGCGTGGCGGCGATCGACCGCGAGCAGAATATGGTCGTCACGATTGCCGGAACGCCGTGGGGGTTCGAGCGCTGGGGCCCGTCCCAGAGATACCACCTCGAGAACTACCTGGAGGCCCTCGACGCTCCGGGCGAGTGGTTTCTGAGCCGCGAGGGCACGCTTCACTACAAGCCCCTTCCCGGCGAAGACATGACGACCGCCGAGGTCATCGCGCCCGCCGGGATCGAGGAATTCGTGCGCTTTGGCGGCGAGCCGAAGCTCGGCCTCGATGTCGAGTACATCACGCTCAAGGGCCTGGCCTTCCGCCACAGCCAGTACATCCTGCCGGAACAAGGCCACGGCGACGGCCAGGCCGAGGTCACCATCCCCGCTGTCATCACCGCGGACGGGGCCCGGAACATCACCCTCGAGGATTGCGAGGTCGGCCACATCGGCACCCATGGTCTCTGGTTCCGCCGTGGCTGCCGGGACTGCACGGTGACCCGCTGCCACCTTCACGACCTCGGTGGCGGCGGCATGTACATCGGAGAGACGGTCATCCGCCCCGATGAGGCTGAGCGCACCAGCCACATCACCTTCGACAACAACATCGTCCACTCCGGCGCCCGCCTCCACATGGGCGCCATTGGCGTCTGGATCGGCCAGAGCCCCCACAACCAGGTCACCCACAACGACATGTCCGACTTCTACTACACGCTGATCTCCGTCGGCTGGCGCTGGGGCTATGCCGAAAGCCTCGCCCACGACAACACCATCGACTTCAACCACCTCCACCACACCGGCTGGGGCGTGCTGAGCGACATGGGCGCCGTCTATACGCTCGGCCCCTCGCCCGGCACGACGGTCAGCAATAACCACATCCACCACATCTACTCCTACGACCGCTACGGGCGAGGCGGCTGGGGCCTCTACAATGACGAGGGCAGCTCCTACATCGTCATGGAGAACAACCTCGTCTACAGGGTCAAGACGGGCACCTATCACCAGCACTACGGAACGGAGAACGTCGTCCGCAACAACATCCTCGCGTACAGCATGGACGGCCAGCTCCAGCGGTCGCGTGTCGAGGAGCACCTGTCCTTCACCTACTCGAACAACATCGTCTACTGGGACGACGGGCCCTTCAAGACCGCCGGCAGCATCAACGACGACAACGTGAAGCTCGCGAGCAACCTGTACTGGAAGGAGTCGGGCCCGGACATCGACTTCCAGGACCTGACGCTGGAAGAGCGGCAGGAGAAGGGTCGGGACATCGGCTCGCTTATCGAGGACCCGAAGTTCGTCGACCCCGCGAACGGCGACTTCCACTTCCAGCCGGGCTCGCCCCACGAGAAGATCGGCTTCGAGCCCTTCGACTACACCAAGGCCGGCCTGTACGGCGACCCGGAGTGGGTGGATCTTCCGAAGGGCTTCGAGTTCCCCGAGGTCGAGTTCGCACCCGAAGCTCCGCCGCCGCCCCCGCTGGCCTTCACGGACGACTTCGAGCTCGCTCCCCTCGGCTCGCAGCCGGAGCGCGCGCGGGCCTATGTCGAGAACAAGGGCGACGCCATCGCGGTGACCGACGAGACGAGCGCCGGCGGCAAGCACTGCCTGAAGATCACCGATGCGCCGGGGCTGGAGGCCGCCTACAATCCCCACTTCTACTACTCGCCCAACCACGACAGCGGCGTCACCACCTTCAGCTTCGACATGCGGATCGAAGAGGGCCTCGTGATGTACACCGAGTGGCGGGACAACGCGAACCCTTACCGCGTCGGCCCGAGCATCTGGGTCCGCGGGAACGAGCTGCAGGTCGGCGGCAACACGCGGTTGGAGTTGCCCATCGGCGAGTGGGTGCATTTCGAGGTGACGGCCGGGCTCGGCGAGCAATCAACCGGCGCCTGGGACCTGAGCGTCACACTTCCCGGGCAAGAGCCTCAGCGCTTCGAGAAGCTGCCGAACGGAAGCCCGGAGTGGAAGACGCTCACGTGGCTCGGCTTCAGCAGTAGCGCGACCGATACGACTGTCTACTACCTGGACAACCTGGAGCTCCGGAACACGTAGCCCTGCGGCGGCGGGGCACTCTCGAAGGGGGCGCGGATCATGATCTCTGAGTGGTGCCTCGGCAACTTCAAGTC
>CBFDAZ010000150.1:0-9463 GCA_965602825.1 uncultured bacterium | reverse complement strand
CGTCCCGACCAGCTCTCCGTCCCGCAGTACCATGACGCGGTCGGCAAGCGCGAACACCTCATCGATCTTGTGGGAGATGTAGACGATCGCGACGCCGCGCTCGCGCAGGCGCCGGATGATGTCGAACAGGTACCGGATCTCGCGGTCGGTCAGGGCGCTGCTTGGCTCGTCGAGCACCAGCACACGACAGTCGAGGGACAGCGCCTTCGCAATCTCGATCATCTGCTGGACAGCGACCGGTAGCCGGCCTACCTGTGCACTCGGCGGGACGTCGAGATCGAACCGTTTCAGGATCTCCGCCGCTTCGCGGTAAAGCCGCCGCCGGTCCACAAAGCCAATGATGGGGATGACCGGCTCCCGGGCGCAGAAGATGTTCTCGGCCACCGTGAGATAGGGGACAAGACTGAGTTCCTGGTGGACGATCGATATGCCGGCGAATGCCGCCTCGCGCGCCCCGGCGAACTGCACCTCGCGGTCCTGGTACACGATCGTCCCGGCATCGGCGCGCAGGTTCCCGCACAGGATCTCCATCAGCGTGCTCTTGCCCGCACCGTTTTCGCCGACGAGGGCCAGCACTTCACCGGGGCACGCTTCCAGATCGACACCACGCAGCGCCCGCACGCCACCGAAATGCTTGTGGATGCCGTGCATGCGGAGGATGGGGGTCTGTGGGCGCTGTGCGCTCTTCGTGTCTTCCGTCATCCGTGCTGTCCAGCACGCTCGCGCGTTGTCCTGGCGAGCAGCCTGGCGGAGGTTCGGTGTCGGATGGCCTCGAACCTCGGTCCCGACACGGCTTTGCGTGGACTGGGGCGCGTAAGTCGTGAGTGGACCGCAACTTCCTCGCCGGCCGGCTGTCCAACCACACAACTACTAGCCCCAGTAGTTGTCGCGAGGAGCCAGGGGGAGGGTCGTTCATGAAGGCGCGCATGTGTCTGCCCCTTGCCGTCGTGCTGTTGTGCCTCGTCGTCTCCACCAGTTCGCAGATGCTTGTCCCCCGAGTCGCTCAGGACGAAGAAGACAGGCCTCCGCTTGAGATCAAGTCCCAGCACGTTACCGTGACGATCGACAACCAGGTCGCCAAGACCTACGTCGAGCAGGTGTTCCTCAACAACACCGATCGGGATCTGGAGGCGGTGTACTTCATCCCGCTCCCCGAAGCGGCCAGCGTTTCCGACTTCGCCTACTGGATGAAGGGCCAGCGCATCGCCGGGGAGATCCGCGAGAAGCAGGAAGCGCGGCGGATCTACGAGAGCATCGTCGCCCGCAACCGGGACCCGGGCCTGCTGGAGAAGGTCGGCCGGAACCTATTCCGAGCCAGCATCTACCCCGTGAGCCCCAAAGAGCCGATGAAGGTCGAGCTCGAGTACCAGCAGGTGCTACCCTATGACTCCGGCCTCGTGACGTACACCTATCCCCTGACCGTCAATGGGCAGCAAGACAGGATCAAAGACCTCACGATCCTGGCGACGATCAGGGACCAGAAGCCCATCACGAAGATCGAGTCACCGACCCACAAGCTCTCCGTCACCCGGGAAGACGACCACAACGCTCGTCTCTCGTATGAGGCGGCCCGGATCAAGCCCGACCAGGACTTCATAGTCCACTACAGCGTCTCGTCCACCGAGTTCGGCGTGAGCTTCCTGACCCATCGGAAGAAGGCCGAGAACGGCTACTTCATGCTGATGGTCGCGCCGCAGGAAGAGACGACCGAGGCCGACATCGTCAGGAAAGACATCGTCTTCGTCTTCGACAAGTCCGGCAGCATGAGCGGGGAGAAGATCGAGCAGGCCAAACGGGCGCTCACGTTCTGCCTGCAGCACCTGGAGACCCACGACCGCTTCAACCTCGTCACGTTCTCCGATTCGCTTGCGGTCTTCAAGAAGGAGCTGGTCGAGGCCAATAGCGGGAATGTGCGCGAGGCGGTCGAGCACGTTGGCGGACTTGAGGCCGCCGGCGGCACCGACATCAACAGCGCGCTGACCACCGCCCTCGGGATGATTGAGAAGAGTGAACGTCAGCGCACGATCATCTTCCTGACCGATGGCTTGCCGACCGTTGGCGAGACCGACACGGCGACCATCATCGACAACGTCGCGAAAGCCAACGAGGCGAAGACGCGGATCTTCGCCTTCGGCGTCGGCGACGATGTGGACGATTACCTGCTGCTCAAGCTGGCGACGGGCAACCGCGGCGCCGAGGAACACGTGCGGACCAACGAGGCCATCGACACCAAGGTCTCCGCCTTCTACAGCAAGATCAGCAAGCCCGTCTTGGTGAACCTGGAGACCGACTTCGGTGAGATCGAGACCGAGCAGACTTACCCCGACATCCTGCCCGATGTCTTCAAAGGCTCGCAGCTCATCGTCACGGGCCGCTACCGCAACAATGGCGAGGAGACCGTCGTTTTGACCGGCGAAATCAACGGCCGCGAGCGCACCTTCGAGTATCCGGCCAGGTTCCCCACGAGAAACCGGGACAACCCGTTCATCGCGCGTCTGTGGGCCAAGGACCGGGTGGACTACCTCCTCGACACCATCCGGCTGCACGGCGAGAACAACGAGCTCAAGGACGAGATCATCCGCCTTAGCAAGGAGTACAAGTTCGTCACTCCCTATACGTCCTTCCTGGCGCTGCCGAAGAGCGAGCAGGTCGCCATGAACCAGCGCCGCTTCGCTACCGGCGGCGACCCGTGGGTCAAGGTGACGGCACCCCCGGACACGGTGCGAGTGACGGCGATCTTCCCGTGGGGCGAGACGAAGCCGCTGGTCTTCGACGCCCGGGAGGGCCGTTGGACGGTCCGCTTCATCGTCCCGAAGGGCACGGTGCATGGGGACTACGAGGTGGTCATCGTCATCACCCGCGCCGATGGCACGCAGCAGCGCTTCACTGTGCGCTACCAGGCCGATCTCGAGCCGCCATCCGGCATTGCCCGCGCGCTGGCGACACCCGGCGATGGTGTCTGGCATGTCTCCCTTTCGGTCGAAGCCTCTGATGACACGCACCGCGTCGACGCGATTGTGCCGAGCGGAGATCTCCTGGGGCTCGACTTCGACGCCCGTTCGGGCGCCTACCAGACGGAATTCGCCCTGGATGCAAGCCAGGTCCGGGGCCCGTCCGTCTTCATTCCGGTGTTGATCACCGACGCCGCCCACAACCGCCTGGAGATCGAGGTAGAGGTGGAGCTCGATGCGCCGTAGGCCGCGCAGGCATCCTGCCTGCCGGGTACGCGGATGAGAGGAGGCAACCATGTTACGGCGCAGTGGGCTCATCTTGGCGGCAGTCCTGTACGCGCTCATCGTGGCACTCGTGGCGGGGCAGCTCCTCCGCCCCGCCCGGGTGCCCGTCCTTGATGCGATCCATACCAGCACCCGCAAGGTCACGGCGATCCTGGTGACTGACGCGGCCGTGTGGATCGGCACCGAGGGCGGCCTGCTCCGATGGCAGTCGGGCGAGACGGCCGCCACGAAGTACACAACGCAGAATGGCCTGCCCGCCAACGGCATCAGCGCCCTCGCGGCCGTGCCGGGCTCGGCGGGGAGCCCCGGAATCACTCTCGTTGCCACCACACGCGCCCTGAGCGCGCTTGTGGACCGGCCTGGCCGTGATGCGGTTCAGGGTGCATGGGTGCCGCCACTACGGGGCCGCATCACGGCCGTCTGCCGGCAGCCAGACCGCATCTACGCCGCCGTCGGCAGGGATGTGTTGTCCTGCGAGGCGCCCCCCAGTGGACAGCCGGCGTGGGCTCCCCTGACGCCTTCGCTGCCCGCCGACGTCCGCTGCCTCGCGGTCTTTGACGGGTCGCTCTGGGCCGGCACGGCGAGTGGCCTGTTCCGCCGGAACGAAACGGCGTGGCAGCCGGTCATCCACCAGGACGATCCGCTGGCAGCGACGATCAACGCCCTGTTGGTCGGGGAGGGTAAGCTGTGGGTGGGCACGGTGGGCGGGCTGTTCCGCTACTCGGACGGCGGCTGGAAGGAGATCGCGGCGCAGGACGGGCTCCCCGATAGCCACATCACCTCCCTCGCGCGACACTCCGATGGCCTCGCCATCGGGACGTACGGCGGCGGGGTCGCGATCGTGCAGGACGACCGAATCCAGCCGCTGTCCGGGTCGCCGGAGTACGTCACCTGCGTGGCGGCCGATCCGCAGGCCGCTTCCCTCTGGGTTGGCACCGAGAAGCAGGGCGTCTTCCACTGGGATGGTATGACGTGGCAGAAGCGCTTTGCCCTCGATGAGCCGCCCGGTCACAACGTCACCAGCCTCGTCGCACATGGCGATGAGGTGTGGATCGGCACCTTCGAGCATGGTGTCGGCCACTTCGGCGGCGGCGCCTGGCAGGGCTTCGGCATCGACGAGGGGCTCGGCAGCACCTGGATCAACCACGTCGCTTACGGCCACGGCCGCGCCTGGGCCCGGACCTCAGCGGGCGGTCTGTTCGTCTGTGCGGGGGGCAAGTGGCGTCAGGTAACGAAGGCAGGGAGCGGCATCGTCAAGGACTGGACCAGCTCCGTCCAATCCTCCGGTGGACACATCTGGACCGGCACCTGGGGCGCCATCAGCAAGTTCGACGGCCGCACCTGGCACAACTACGCCCCCAAGCCCGCCCTGGAGGGCCAGATCGTCACCTCCGTCGCCGTCCTCGCGCGCGACATATGGGTCGGCACTGGCAAGCAGGGCCTTCGCCGCTACAACGGTCGGACCGGCCAGTGGGAGACTTTCAACCTCGGCACCGGACTGACCGACACCTGGGTCACGTGCCTGGCGGTATGGCGGAACGACCTGTGGGTCGGCACCTTCAGCGGAGGGCTCTGCAGGTACGATGGCCGCGAGTGGGAGTACTTCCGCGCCGATGATCCCTTACCGAGTGACCGCATCAACTGCCTGGCTACCACCGATGCCCTCTACGTTGGCACCCTCGACGGCCTCTGCCGTTACGACGACGACGAGTGGACCACCTACACCCCCGCCGACGGCCTCCCCGCTGAGACCATCCAGGCCCTGGCAGTGTCCGGCGATCGCCTGTGGATCGGCACGCCCGAGGGGCTGGCGAGTGCAAGACTCGTGACTCGCCCGTGAGGGAAGACACGGTGCCGGGCTAGAAAGCCGGCCGGCACGGGGCACGGCGGAACGATTCGCCAGCCTCTGTCCGGGCTTCTGGACCAAGACGGTGAGCACGATAGCGTACTCCCTGGCAAGCAGCCAACCACGAATAGAGTTTTCTGCCGGAGGGGTGCGGGGAACCGGCTCTTTTCCAAAAGAGCGGGTTCGCCCGCGACGTTCGTCGTGAATGGCCCGGGCTATTGCGCGAACTCAACCCGCGCAATCCCCCATTCGGCAACCTCGGGGATGACGAGGCGGAGAAGGCCCGGCAGCTCATCGACCTCGATCGGCTGGGGAGTCCGGCCGGGCGCGTGCCAGGTCGCGCTCTCTACCCGTGATCCGAGCACCACAGCCCCGCGCAGGCCGATCGACAGGTGACGCAGGGGCACCACCTTCTTCTCCCCGCCGGCCTGCAGGCGGTTGAGGATGTGGCAGGCGATGACTCGGCTGTCGGGATCGGGCTTGAGCCGCGGCAGAGCATAGATGCCTTCGGGGCCCCACACCTCGATCGGCGACAATCGTCGGAGCACGCTCTCTGTCGCTTCGCGTGTCGAGAGGATCGCCAGCTCCTCGGCCACCACATCCAGCACCTCGCGGTCTGCTGCCGGGAGCGTATCGAGCTCGTCGAGGCGGATCAGCACGTCGAACTTCGCCAGTCGCTCCGGCTGAAGCGGCAGATCGCGGTACTTGTGCCCGGTCATCACGAAGGAGAAGGGCACTTGCGCCCGGAGCAGCCGGCGCACGATGCTCTGGGTGCGGGACCGGCTGTAGCGGTCGGTGTTGACGATGACCCCCACCATGCCCGGGCTCTCAAACCCGTCGAACAGCTCCGCATTGTCCCGGACGAAGTGGTAGAGGTCCCCGTACTCCTCCACCGTGCCGAAGTGCCGGTCCTTGTCCGGCCCCATCCACACATCCCAGGGCACCAGGTAGAACTCACCGAGCGCATACGTCGCCGCCATCGCGATTCGCGTCTCGTTGACATCGTGCGGGAAGGGGGAGACGATCTGGTGCGTGCCAAGGCCCTCGGCCGACCGCGCGCAGATCGCCAGGTCTTCGAACTCCGACGACCAGGTCTCGCCCAGGAAGAAGTCCACGAGATCGGCGATGAAGTTCCGGTCCTGCGATGGGTCCTGTAGGTTTGAGTTGATCGAGAGCGGCACGGTGCGACCCGCGTGCTCATCCATGACGGCTCGCAGGTGCTCGAACCAGCTCCGAACCGACTTGCGCTGCCAGTCGGCGAAGTACGCGGTCGTGGGTAGGCTGTTGCGCTTCTCCTTGTAGGTTGCCGCGTCCGCGATTCCATGCTTCTCGGCCAGGAACTCGCGGTAGTCGAAGCCGTCGGTGCTGTCGATGCCCAGTTCCTGCAGTTCAGCGGCCGGAAGGGCCGCCAGATAGTCCCGAAACCCCTCCATGCACCGATCGCACATGCAGCCTCCGCCCCAGCCGTGGCAGCTCGCCAGGAGGCTCCAGTCGTCGAACTGCATCCAGTCCGCTCCCGCGTCCAACGTCTGCTTGGCCTGCTTGATGGTCGCGTCGCGATAGGCGGGCTGGTTGCAGCACCCCCACTTCACCGGGTCGTCCTTGTTGAAGTTCACCATCCATGGCGCGACGAGTTTCGTCCCGTCGAGGTCGATGGCGTAGGCGGAGAGATCGTCGGTCCGGGTGACGGAGTTGATCGCCCCCTGGACCGTCGCCCCGGCTTGATGGACCGAGGCGACGAACTCCGCGCCTGTCGTGTAGACCCAGACAACCCGGTTTGCCTTGAAGGCCTGGATGGTCTCGAGGGCGTTCTCCCGCGCCCAACGGGTCGAGAAGCACACATCCGAGTAGCGGAAGCCCGCCCGGTTCTCTCCGGGCCGCGGGACAACGTAGTCCTTCAGCGTTCGGGCGCTCCGCAGGTCTTGCTCGTGCAAGGCCATGACCTCGCTTTCGGAGAGGGCAACATCATGGATGCGCACGGTGTCCATCAGCCCCTTGAACGGCCGAATGCCCGCGAGGTTGCCGATCTCCAGGCGCCCTGCCCCCCTGTCGGGCGCCGGCAGACCGTCCCAGCGGGCGACCTCTTCCGGCGCCCCATCGCCTGGCGCCAGGTACATCGCGCCTGTCCCGGCATCGATATCGGCGACCACGGCGACGAAGTTCCAGTCGTGCTCCGCAATCTGGGGCGCCCCCTCTGCCATCCGGAAGTGGTGGTCCGCTCCGTCCGAGGTGATCTTGAAGCTCACCTGTGGCCCGCCGATCATCAGATCCCACTCGCCGGCCAGATAGAGCAGACGCGCCGGGCCCTCCGTCTCGATCGGGTAGAACCACGCACTCAACGTCAACTGCCGGAGGCCGCTGAGGGCTGGACTGCCGTAGGTGACGGCACCTCCCGCCTCGGTCCGCTCGGTTCCGCCGGAGCGGGAGCTGTTAGCGAAGCTGACGCCCGCGCCCGCCCTGCCCAGCCCATACGCCGGCCCCTCGTCGGGCGCATACTCCACCATCTCCGCCGCGCCGCCAAGACGCCCATCGTTCCGCAGGTGGCCGCTGAACGCCAGCTCCACCAGCGGCTCCGACTGTGCGATGGTAGGCGGGCAGCATGTCACCAATGGGAAGACGAGCACGGGCGCGAGAGAGATAGGCCAGGTGCTCTTGGGCATCGTGCCACCTCCTGGCGACGGGCGATCGGGGGAGCACTTCGTCGTGGGAGGCGGGCGCCCTGCCCACCGTGTCATGCGCGTCTCGCGCATGAGCTCTCGGGGTGCCACAGCACCCACGTTCGAGACGAGCGTGGCACGCAATCTGCGAGGCAAGTCGCGAGACCCCGACGGTCCCAGGCACGGTACCCCTCCAAGACCGCGTTCCTCCGTGTATTCCGTGTCTTCCGTGGTTCCTGCGCCTTGGGGGCAGCCTCACTCGAGCTCGGGGAGAGAGGGTTGCACGGGGGTGTCGCTATCTGCGGGCTGGCACACGGGGCAGAAGTACGTCGTGCGGCTGTGCTCGCCCTGGCGAACCATCTGCACCTTCGCTTCGCAGCGGAGGCACGGCTTGTAACGCCGGCGGTAGACCCAGTTCAGCTCCCCCTGCCCCTGTATCTCATCGGGTACGGTCACGATTGGGGGAGCGTTCGTCACGCCATCCTTCATGAGCGGGATCAGCACGTCCCAGAGTTGCTCGATCTCCTCGCGCGAGACGTCCCGCGCGGCCCGTTGAGGATGAATGCCTGCCAGGAACAGCCCTTCCGCCTTGTACACATTGCCAATCCCTGCCACGATTCGCTGATCGAGGATCGCATCGCCGATCTCTCGATCGCCCGCCTCCTGCAGTCGGCGCCAGGCCTCGTCGCGGTCGAAGTCAGGGCCCATGATGTCCGGGCCGAGGGCGTTGAGCGTCTCGTGGTCCGCCAGTTCCTCCGGAGTGAGAAGCTCGGCGACCGGCCCGTGGAAGAACACGGCCTCGCGTGTCGCGGTGCGCATACGCACCCGAACGACGCGCTCCTCCTTGCGTAGCTTCATCCCGGGCTTCCCCACCTGCCAGGAGCCGTACATCATCGCGTGGCAGTGGATCGTGTCCCCGCCGGACAGATGTAGCAGTAGGTGCTTGCCCTTCGTCTCGATGCGAGCGACATGCTGGCCGACCAGCCCGGCCGCCCGGTCAGCGAAACGGCGGGGAAGCTCTACTTTCTCCAGCGGCTCGCCCACCAGCGGTTTCAGCCAGCCGGCCCAGCGGACGAGAGTGTGCCCTTCAGCCATGGTGCCTCCTGCGGGCTTGCCGCGCCCAGAAAACACAACGTCCCCGCGGACCGGATCGACTCCGGGACGCTCCCCCCGAAGATCCGCGTGGCGCAGGCTTCCAGCCTGCGGTCGTTCCCGAGAGCGCCGGCACCTGCCGAAGACATCCCGATCCCTGGCCCCGGCTGCGCCGCGTCGGGACCCCGACTCGCGCGAAGCGCGAGGTCAGGGGCTGGCGACAGCCAGGTCAGGGACTTGCCGGCTGTGGTGGCGCCGTCATCTTCGCTGTTCCTGGGTACCGCCGCGCGACCGCGACTTCGCTACCACAGTACCCTTCGCCACATACCCTCCGGTAGGCCTGCAGTCTCATTCTACGCAACCAGCGGGCCTGATCTGCCGGGACCTCGGCTCGCCTCCGGTCTTGGCCTCGAGCGATCGCCTAACAAGGCTCCCCCGTCCGCGTTGGGGAAACGCGATCCGGTACGCAAGCCAGCCAGTATGGGTGAGATTGCCATGAACGCTGCGAGACTCATCGCCTGCTGCAGCCTGTTGGGCCTCTGCGTGTGCGCGGAAGCGCAGGTCCGAGACTTGCCGATCGATCCGCTGACCTCGACCGAGCACTGGCAGGTCGGGGGGCGGCGGATCAACTA
>CBFDAZ010000149.1:0-9465 GCA_965602825.1 uncultured bacterium | reverse complement strand
CGACGGTGGCCTACGACACCCCGGGAGTGGACCTGCTGGGAGGCCGCACCGACCTGGCGGTTCTGTGGGACCTACGGGTGGCGCCGGAACGACGGGGACAGGGCATCGGCACCAGACTGTTCGGCCACGCCGCTGAGTGGGCCAGGGAGAGGGGCTGCAAGCAGCTCAAGATCGAGACGCAGAACGTCAACGTCCGGGCCTGCCGCTTCTACGCCAGACAGGGCTGCGTCCTCGGGTCGATCGACCGCTACGGGTACGCCGGCTGCCCTGAAGTCGCCCACGAGGCCATGCTGCTCTGGTATCTTGATCTCTAGCCGGATGCCGTCCGGCATCCGGGACTGACTCGGTCTCGGCGCCGACCCTTCGGGGCAGTCGTCCATGCCGCGAGGCGGCAGCCCGAAGCGATGGTGATAGCGCCAAGATGCGTAAAATGGGACAGTCCTGTTTTTAAAATAGGACTGTCCCATTTTTGAGCCTGGGCATACATGCTCAGGGCCAGGTCGATCTGCCGCAGGTTGGACTGGCACTTCGCGCCCTGGGCTCTCCTCCGAGCGTGTGAAAGCACCGGGAGAAGCAGCCCTGCCAGCACTGCCAGAATCCCGATCACCACCACCAGCTCGACAAGCGTGAAGCCCGACCGTCTGCGCCGCTCCATCCCGCACCTCTGCCGCACCAGCCTTACAGGGGTAGACGGAGAAACGGGCGATCGTCCTCGTCGCAGTCGGCGCGGACTTGCTACCCCCTATCAACCACGACTGGACTCCGGGCGTAGATTGATTGGGGCGTGGCGGACGCGATGTGCTCGCCCATCCCCCTGACTCGGAACCGACGACCGAAGCCGATAGAGTCGGACCAAGGGGAGGGAAGGCGGACATGAAGTTCATCGCTGCAGCCGTGCTTCTGGTCACCTCGACCGTGTCTGCGTTCGGTCAGGCGCCGGCAATGACTGAGGTTAGTGCGCCCGAGTTTGTGCCTCTCATCAAGGCAGTGCCTCTTCAGATGGGTCTTGCCGTTTCGGTAGAGTGGGTGTCACTGCGGGGCAGAGCGCGGCTCTACGAGTGCACAGTGGTTGAGGCCAACGCGAACTCGGTCGCGTATCGGACCACGCACAACGGCGTCATGCACACCATCACCGATCGAGTGACGAGCGAATACTACACGGGGAATTGGAGCGAGTCACGGGACGATATGCTGCCGCACACCTGGCCGTGGATTCCGTTGGCTGTCGCTGAGCAACTTGCGCAAGGGCAGCCGGGCGAGACCAAGGTCAGGCTCGGCGACCTGCTGGCCAGGGAGATGAGGGAGTACCTTCTCGTTGACAAGCGGACGGTTCCGTTGATGAGCGAGCACCAACCGGTCCTCGCGCCGTGCTGGGTGCTCGTCGCCGGCAACGGCAGTGCGCTGAGCGTCCTGGCGGATCCCCAGAACCCGCTTGTCATGGAGAGCTACGAACCAGGCGTCTCGATGCAGCGAGCACTCGAGATCGGCGGGGTCGACTTGGAGTTTGAGGCACTCGCCCCGCAGTAGGGCTGTGTCGCTCGTCGGCCTGTGACACTGTCCCGCACCGATTAAGGGTGCCGATTCAATCGCCCTTCATCAGCGCCTTCATCTCCTCAGGCCACTCGATCTTCGCCCGGCCCGCCGAGCAGCGGTCGAGGCTGCGCATGATGCCAGGCATCAAGTGGAAGGGGACGCTGACGATCAGCTCGTTCGGGTCGTACTTCTGCATGTGCCGGCTGGTCGTATCCACCAGCGAGATGTTCAGCTTGCCGGTGAACAGCGGAACCGCGACGGCCGTCTGACAGGTCGAGCCGGACACGCGGACATCCATCGGCTCCCCGCTCTCGAAGCTCACCAGGATCGTGAGCCGCGACGCCTGGAGGGGGTTGCACAGGAACATGACGAGGTGCGGCTCGAACTCGGCCTTCTCCAGCGGCGAGAGCACCACCAGCTTGCCCAGGTCCGGCGGAGGCGCCCCGTGGGCGCGGGCGCGGTGGAAGACGGCTCGCGATGCCATGAGCTTCTCCCCGTTGACCAGGAAGTCGGCGATCACGTCCATCTGCTCGGCGGGCATTGGCGCCAGCCCCATGTAGGTGGTTCCCCCGGGGCAGCCGGAGGTCTCCGCGGTCAGGTTTATGACCTCACCATCCCGCGCCGCCTGGAAGGCGCGACAGGCCCAGAACTTCCGCGCGATGGTTGCGTTGCCCGCCGGCTCCGACGAGTACGCGATGGCCACCGGGCTCCCTTTCAGGTCGAGCACGTCTCTGAGTTCCTGCGACCAGTCCTGCCACTCCATGCGGTCATCTCCTTGTCTATCCGCGCGCGGGGCGCTCACCAGCCGTCACAGCGGGTCGACAACGGGCGCCTCCGGCGGCGGTAGGGAGTCAGGATACTTCAGGCCAGTGCCTGTGTTGAACAGGACGACCACGTCGTCGTCCTTCACTAAGCCCAGATCGAGCAGCTTCGGAAGAGCAGCAACGGTGGCTGCGCCCTCCGGGCAGGCCACGATGCCTTCTTTCTCCGCGACGTTGCGCAGGGCGACCAGGATCTCCTCATCAGTGACGGCCACGGCCGTCCCGCCGCTGTCACGGATCGCCCGGAGGATCAACCGGTCCGCGAAAGCATGGGGTACCCGCAGTCCGGCCGCGCAGGTATGCGGGTCCTGCCAGGGCTCCGACACTTCGGAGCCCTCCTCGAAGGCCTTGACGACCGGCGCACAACCGGCCGCCTGAACGGAGACCATGCGAGGCCGGTCGGGGCCGATCAGGCCGAGCTCTTCCATCTCGGCGAAGGCCTTCCACATACCGATGAGACCGGTCCCGCCACCGGTCGGATAGACGATCGCATCGGGGAGGCGCAGTTGGCCCTCGCCCTTGCTGCCATGCAGAGCGACGGGGAGTTGCTCCGCCAACTCCAGGCCCATGGTCTTCTTGCCCTCGAGACGGTAGGGCTCCTTGAGGGTCGAGACGATGAACCAGCCATGCTCGGGCGCGCCGGCCGCTGCCAGCTTGCCGGCGTCGCTGATGAAACCGTTGACCAGGGTCACCTCCGCACCGGTGACGATCGACTCCTGCTTGTTGATGCTTGGCGCGTCGGCAGGCATGAAGATGGTGACCTTGAGTCCGGCGCGCGACCCATAGGCCGCCAGCGCTCCGGCGGCATTCCCGGCGGAGGGTATCGCCAGGTGCTGAAGGCCAAGCTCCTTCGCGCAACTAACTGCCGCACTGAGGCCGCGGGCTTTGAAGGTCCCGGTCGGGCACTGGCCATCGTCCTTGATGAACAAGCGCGACAGGCCCAGCTCGGCGCCCACGGTCGCCGCCGGGAGCAGGGGAGTGAGGCCCTCCCCCAGTGATACGATGTTAGCCGCCTCCCGAACCGGCAACAGGGGCGCGTAGCGCCACATCCCGGGGAACGGCTCCCGGGGAAGCCGGCCCGCCAAGGCCGGGCGTGCGGCGTCGAGATCGTAGATGCAGAGCAAGGATGCCCCGCACGCGGTGCACACCGTCTGCACTTGATCTGCCGGGTGTCTGGCCTCGCACAGTGCGCACTGGAGATGAGACAGGAAAGACCGCGTTTCAGTGGCGGTATCTGTCCGGCTGGTCGGCATTGTGTCCTCCCGTGACAGGGGCCTCATCGGCTATGGACAGGCGCAGATTGGACAGAGACGGCCAGGCAACCTTGCCGGACAACTCCAGATTCGGGAAGGAGTTCGGCTTGAGCATATCGAAATGAGGGGCAACTATTCGAGGTATAATGTTACGAAACAGGCGTTATTGCGGGTTGGGTCTGCGGTACATAGAGGAGAGGCAGGGCTGACGAACGGCAGATACATGGGAGTCGAATACGAGTCGCTGGACATTCCGGAACACACGAGCCTCGTAGCGCTGGTCGCGGACGAGAGCGGAAGGCTTGTCGCATGGACGGCCAGCGCCGAGAGCGCTCTGGGAGCTGCCGCCGGCAAGCCCCTTGCTCAACTCCGTTTTCCGGGGGCAAGCGAGTCGGCATTCGCGGCATCCCTTGAGGAGGCCGCGAGTTCTTGCCTGTCCACCGGGCAGCCCGTCAGTCTGGCTATCGAGCTGCCCCCGGGCCAGCCGATCGGCGGGCCACTCACCGCTATCGCGATGCCGATCGCCACCACGCTTGCGGAGAAGGCCGTCAGCATCGTCCTGATCCCGGGCCGACTGGGCGAGCACGCGGGAGTATCTGCAGCCGCGGAGGAAGACGCCGGACCGTCCCCCGACCAGATCATTGCCGAAGTGGCGCACGAACTGAGTCGCCCTCTGGCCTCAGTCCTCAACTACACGGAACTCGCCCTGCAGGATCCGGACCTGCCCGAACCAGCGCGACTACGGATGGAAATGGTCGTGCACCAGGCAGAGATGTGCCAGGCAGCGGTACGCAGGTTCCTGCAAGTGGGCCGACCAGCGCCCGAATCAATCCAGGCCGTTGACCTCAACCAGGTGGTGCGCCAAGCCGTCACGTCCTTGGAGCCGAGCATCGCGGAATCGCGCGTGCAGATTGCGCTCGATCTCGACGAGGCTCTCCCCCGGATAGCCGGTAACCCACAGGACGTCGAGGCTGTCGTCCGCAACCTGCTCGAGAACGCACTTCACGCCGCAGCGCAATCCGCCGAGGCGCCCTGCGTGCGGATCAAGACGGGGCACAACGCCAGTCGCGTGACGGTCACAACGACCGACAACGGGCCCGGCATAGCACCCTCGATTGGGGACCGCGTCTTCGAGCCCTTCTTCACGACGAGGGAGCCGGGCCGGGGGGCAGGCCTGGGCCTGTCAATCTCACGGCGTATCGTGCAGGAGCACGGCGGCCGGATAAGCCTGGCGTCGGAGCCCGGCCAGGGCGCCACGTTCACGATCGATCTCCCGGTCGGCGACCTCCCCGCCAGAGTTCCCCAGCCCGCTGCAGAGCCTTCCCCAGCCGCCGCAACGGGCACGCCAACAGCCCCGGCCAGGGCGCTGGTCGTTGAGGACGACGTGTCGATGCGCAAGCTTCTCGCAGCTTACCTGGAGGGGATGGGGTACGAGACGGTGGAGGCCGAGGACGGCAAGGAGGCCCTTGAGCGGTGCCGGGCGAGCTCGTTTGATGTCATCGTGTGCGACGTGAAGATGCCGGAGATGAACGGTGCGGAATTCTACCGCTCACTGCTTGAGACATCGCCCGAGCAGGCACCCCGTGTCATCTTCTCAACCGGGGTACTGCCCATCGACGGGAACAACGCGTTCCTCCGTTCGCTCCCCAATCCGAGACTACAGAAGCCGTTCCGCCTCGCGTCCCTCCGGCAAGCGATTCAGTTGACGGGCGGCGCGGTCAGACAACGCTGAGGGGACCCCGGCCTACCGGAGCCCTCGCAGCGGCTTGTTGTCAAGCTGCCCGCTGCGGAACGGCTGGCATGCACGTCACGGGCAATCAGGGCATTCCTCGAGAAGGGTCATCAGAGCCATCCTCGCGGCCCGGCGCACTCGGGAGTCCTCGTCGTCGAGCAGCTCGGTCAGCGGCTTTACGGCCTCCTGGCTGCCCAGGATTCCCAGGGCGCCGGCAGCTCCAGCCCGTTCGAGATCGCGGTACTCCGGCGCCAGCCTCTCCAACAGGATCGGCGTCGCTCGCTCGTCGCCGATGTTCGCCAGAGCGGCTCCGGCCGTCACGCGGACTGAAGCACTGTCATCTGACTGCAGTGTCTCCAGCAGGGCATCCGCGACCCCCGGCGGTCTGAATACGCCCAGCATGTGAGCGACCTCGCGGCGCACGGTGCGGGACGGGTCCTTCAGCCCGGCCAGCCCGGCCTCGATGGTCTCGGGGGAGCTAATCCAGATCAGCGAAGTGCACGCAATGCGTCGGACGGTCGAGTCATCGTCGGCCATCAGGTCGCGGATCGCCTGAACGGCCGGAGGCGTCCCAATCCGGGCCAGGCCACCAATCGCCAGGCTCCGGATCTCAGCCTCCTCGCTCGTGCACGCCTTCAGCAGGACGGGCAGCCCACTGCCGTCGCCGAGGCGGGAAAGAGACGATGCCGCGTGGGCCCGGACATAGGGGTCCTCGTCCGAGAGAGCTTCCTTCAGCCCATCAAGCGCCAGGGGATCGCCGATAAGGCCAAGGGCTTCGACCGTCGTCAGTCGGACAGCGGCGACCGGATCCCCGATGATTGACAGGAGCGCCGGTGCAATCCGTTGATCGTCGGTGCTGCCTACTCTCCCCAGCACATCCGCACAACCGACCCGAATGCCTGGGACCTCCGACTTGAGGCCCTCGAGCGCAGCATCCACTGCACCCTCGCCAAGCTGCTCCAGGGCGGCAATCGCCGCGTCCCGGACCTCCTGCTCAGCGTCGGCCAGTACCGTAACAAGGGGCTCGGCCGCTTCCCACACGGCCAGCCCCCCCAATTCGCGGACGGCGGCAAGACGGGCGTCCGGTTCCTCGGACGCCAGGGCGGCGATCAGCTCCGCCACCTTGTCCCCCTGACCGGCTGTCAGCGAGGCCGCCGCCAGCAGGCACAGTGCGCCTGCGAGATTCTGGAGACGCGAGCGACGCAGCACGAACCTCATGGTCTCTCCCCTTGGCCCACAGACAACACACCCCCTCCCGCTCGCCCCAGACTGGCGTTCGGGAGAGGGCGTTGATAACACCTGCAATCTACGCGCCGGTCACCTGCCCGCTACGTGCCAACCACTGGTGCGGGCCAACAGCACTTCACGATCCCTTTATCACGCCCGAGACCCTTGTCGTCGGTCGTCACCCATCGGACCCGGAAGCAGTCACCCGGGCTGATGCAGCGGGGGGTCACGCGTAGACAGAAATCCTTGCAGTACCCAGCCCAGATCGGGTTGGGGTTCCCGCCGGTGGGCGGCGGCGTGACCGCGTGGAACTCGGGGCTGGGCGCGCCCGGCGTTCCTACCGAGCCGATTGTCCCGTCCCAGCCTTTGGGGATCCGGATGATCTTCTCGAACATGCAGTTGCTTCTCACGATCTTGAGGTGCAGGTCCCAGATACAGCCTTCGACGTAGCACGGGTCTACATCGACTCCCGGGATGTTGCACACACGGAAGCAGAAGCCAATGAGCCGCCCATCTCGCAGGAGCGGCCGACAGTACACCCGGTCAGCCATCGCGGCCGACGCCAGTATCCCGAGAAGGACGCTTAGGACTACAACGTACGCCAGTACACGGAAGCTCTTCATGAACGCATTACCCCCCTGTCGTGAGATTCCCCCGGGTGAGGGCCATGGCGCCAACAGACAGCAGGCCCCGCCTGTAGGCACCAATGTGGCTTCTTCGTCATTCGTCTCGGGAGGCCCCGAGTCCTCCTGTGGTAGCGGAGAAACCATGTGATACGCGTCACATTCTGTCGGCAGGCCATGACGCCGGAGCGTTGCCTGCCGAAACTGCCCGGCCCATTTGCTCTCTCACGGATCGGCTTGGTGCGCGCGGGTCACCTGCGGGCGCCGGCAGCCAGCTTCTCGATCTGTGTCACTGCACGTTCAGTCGCCCGCCCGTCCAGGGGTCCCAGGCGGTACTCCGCGAACCGTCTGCCTCGATCGGTCAGTGTCTGGAGGGCTGCCGGATCGGTGAGCAAGCTCGACAGGGCCTCTCCCACTGCGGTGGGCGCGGGCACCGTGACGGCTATCCCCTCCGTCGCGTACCCGTGGATGTCATCAGCCGGGTCACCGACGTAGACGACTGGCCGTCCGGCAGCGAGGGCCTCAATGGCAGCCGATGACACGCCCGTGACGACGACGTCACAACACCACAGGGCCCGCATCGTATCCACCTTCGACAGGACCATACCCTCCGGTCCCGCCGCTTCGCGGAAACGCTGCAGAAGATCGGGCTGAGAGAGCCGCGGGTGAGTCTTGACGAGGACGCCCGCGTCGCCGTGGGCCTGAGCGAAGGCGCTGGCCGCCCTGACGTTCTCGACATCCTGATCCGACTTGTCGGTCGTCGCTACACCGACCCACACGGCACGAGGCGGCATCCCGAAGGCCGCCCGGGCCTGGCCGAGATTGGCCTTGGCCGCCTCACGGAAGAACGCATCATACTTGGGTGTACCGATCACCTCGGTCACGGTCTTCCCGCTACTCCGTCGAGCGATGACATCGGCGAACTGGTCGCCATAGGGCAGGACCAGGTCGGCCTGGATATCGGCCCACCGCGGATCGTCGGCATTGATACCGTGAGGCATGAAGATGACCGGGACTCCCACGTCCTGAGCACCGCCCATGATCCCGCGGACTTCAGGCCCTTCGGCCTTCACCGAGAAGAGAAGGTCCGGCTCGACCGCCTCGCACATCCGGCGCCCACACACATGCATTGCCATGGCCAGACGCGCGTCCGCCGTGGCCAGCCGTGTGAGCCTTGCCCGGAGGTACGCCGAATCGAGAAGGTTGACGCCAAGGATCCCGAACGCATCGCGTGGGACGTCGGGGGCCCCGAGCCGATCCCGCAATTGCTCCGACGCCCGGACCGCACTGACGTAGGCACGTCTGCCGCCCCACTCGCCGATCGGCGTCACACCCTCGGGCACGACGTCCGCCCGCCAGTCGGGGCGCGAGTAGTAGGACGGGATCTCGAAAAACACCAGGCGCCAGCCTCGCTCCCGGAGGGCGTCCCCGACCGGCTGCAGCGATTGCAGCTCGGCGCCCCAGCAGGGGCCCACGCAGATCGTGCCCCGGCTGTCGGACGGTCCGGAAGTGCGTGGCGGATCGAGCCTCGCCGACTTGAGGGAGGCCTGGCGAAGGGTGCGGTTCTGCGTAAGCCCCAGCCCAATGCGCCACTGCAATCCGCAGAGCGCGGCCCGGGCGCGTCGGCTCGCATGCTGCAGCACGCGGAATCCGATGCCCCGCTTCTCGGCCACCAGACGCACGCTCTCGACCAGCATCTCGTCGCCGACGTAGTAGCCCGGCCTCAGCGGCGGTGGGACGTGGACTTCGGAGGGGGAGTACTCGTCAAGGATGGCCTCGACCCTCAGGATGGTGAGGAGGTGGTTCGCCAGTTCCCGTACGATGAAGTCGCGCAAGGTCCGGGCGATGTTGGTGCCATAGACATGCCACCAGCCGGGGGCCACCAGCCGGGCGACGACGTCGCCCGCCTCCTCAAGCGACCGCGACCGGAGCTCCGCCACATCACCGAAGTCGGAGGCGCCTACCGATCCGGCCGGCGTCACCGTCTCCAGGTCCGCGTCAGGCGGCAGGTCCCACACGACGACGGCACCGTACTCCTGTCCGGCAAACGATCGCGCGTCGGCCGCGCTGGCGGCGATGAGGAGGGGGCTTGGTGGGGATTCCATTGGGAGCCGTGTACCGGTTTCTGTAGCGCCGTGACGTGTGGCCGGGCGAACGCTATGTGCCTCTGTTCGCGGTGCGCACAGCGTCGCCCTTTGCCGGGGCCATGCGGGTGTTGAGAAAGGGCGGTGAGCCGTTGGGACTGACCCCATTTTGCCCGTCGTCGGCAAAACTGG
>CBFDAZ010000148.1:0-9482 GCA_965602825.1 uncultured bacterium | reverse complement strand
GAGTACCTCCGGATGGACTCCAACCACCTGGATCGATACGCTGCGAGGCGCACTGACGGCGCAGCTCCTGCTGCGCCACGGTGGCACACCGGCCATCTTCGTCGTTTCAGGGTGCCCCACCCGGGGCATGGGCAACTGCTTCGAGGATTTGGCCGCAGGAGCGCGGACGCCCCCGTCCGCATCGCCGTTCGTGGCCGCCAGAGGGCGAACGCCCTATCCCGCTATCGCGGGATCGACAGCCGGGACGGCTGTCCTACGGGCGGGGACTCCGTGGATCCGCTGTTTCCGGGCGGCGAGCCATCTCCATCGTCTCCGGGGCCCGCGACTGCGGGATGGCCAACTGCTCGAAGATCCGCCGTTCACTGGACCGCGAGCACCCTTGCTCGCGAGGGGGCGGGCGGTGTGATCTTCGTTGTTTCAGGGCGAGCGCCCGCTCCGACGCCGTGTTATCTCCAGCGTCTCCGGGCGCCCCGCCGAGGACATGGGCCGCTGCTGCCTCTACTCGAACGGGTTGCGCTGCAGCAGCTCGCGGACCTCATCTGGTGGCATCGCCTTGACATGGCCATCCACAAACCCGACGACGATTCTGTCGGCGTGGGGTGGCGGCTCCAGGACAGCGTCCGCACTGCCAAAGGGCACATCGTCCGGGAGGTCCGCTTCGAAGAACAGCACGGTCTGTGCGGGGTTCTTCACCTCAGCCATCAGTGCCCCGGCGATGGCCTCATTGAGAGCATAGGCGACCTACTTCTCCGGCTGTCCCGGGCAGACGTAGATCGCCCGGTTCTTGCAGTAGGGGTAGACAGCCTCGACCCAGTCCTCCGTCGGTAGCGTATCCTGGTGGTCCTGGCTGTACATGAGGGCCGCGAGGCAGAGCTGCTTCATGTTGCTGGTGCAGGCGGTGAGCTGCGCCTTCTCCCGCGCCCCCTGGAGCATCGGCATCATCGCCGCCGGCAGAGCCGTCTTCTGAGCGGTCGGCCTGTACGCCACCGAGCCGGCGACCTCCATCTTCGCCAGGTCGATCTTGTAGACGACCCCGTCCTCAACGACCACCAACGCATCGCCAGCCAGGAGGGCCGCCGGCTGCTTCCCACCTCCGCCCCCCAGGGCTTTGGAGAACATCAGCATCCCGATGAGATCCTCGTCGACGTTGCCCTGGTCAGCCAGCATCATCAGCATGATCGCCTGACCCATGTCCATGCCGGCAGCCTGCGAGAGGAGCTGCATCATCATGATGTCGTTCTCATCTGCTCCCATCTGCCGCATCATCTCCATCGGGTCCATCTCTGCGTCCATCTGTGGCGCCGCGGGCGGAGGCATGGGCGCAGGCGCAGCCTTGGCAGGCGGGCCCACCCCCTGTGCGGCCACGGTTACCACTGAGACACCGATGAGTAGGATCGACAGACACGCCGCCCGGATCTTCATTGCTGAGACCTCCTGTAGTCGGCCAGACGGCACGGTAGCCTGGCCCTGTACCGGCCGTTCCGTAACGCCTGCTCCACGTGGTAATACGCCTAGAGGCCCGGCAGCGCCTCGCCGATATGGCAGAAACCCGGTGCGCCTCCGGAGCGCCGCCTGCTTGGGCTGATCGCGTTACCTGCTCGCCTCGTCGAGAGCTGCCGTCAGGACCTCGCTGTAGAGCCGGTTGTTGTCGGCGTTATATGGCACCGTCTTCCCCGCGCTCGAAGCGTAGACCCACACCCAGTCGTACGCATCGAACAGCGTCCTGAACAGGGGCTGGAAGTCGGCGATCGTCTTGAGCTCGGGGTCATCGCCCGCTCTGTCCTTGATCCAGCTCGTCAGAATCGTGTGGTCGTGATACGGGGAGATGGTGCCGGCCAGGAACAGGTGGTCGGGGAATCGAGACAACGCATGGGCCATGTTCGCGTCTCGGCGGGCGATGTTGCGCTTCAGGGCCTGGATATTCGGGTTGTAGTAGCCGACCGTGACTTCGCCGCCACAGAGGTACTTACACGGCACACCATGCTCCTTCGCGTACTTGAGGAAGCCCAAGGTGATATGGCCCACCGTCGGGTGGACGGGCCCTGGATAGCCGGCGAGCCGCGTTGGCCGATCCAGCCGACTGAACAGACTCCACACGATGCACTCCGGATACTCCTCCTCGCAGATCCGAGCCAGGTCGGCTCCGACTGCTTCGCACTTCGCGATGACGTCCCCGACCGGCTCGCCCCGCCGCTCGGCAACGTAGCTGACCTGATACGCCGGGTAGTTGCTGTACGACTCCAGGTCAAGCACAATCCCCGGCGATCCCCATTCCTTCGCCGCCCGGACAGCCAGACGCCAGATGTCCAGCATGTCCGCCCGGGCCCCGGTCTCATTGTCCAGATCCAGTATGTTGATCCGGCGGAAGTACTCGACGTCGTCGGCGTTCGATCCGGCGTGTCCTCGTGCATCCTCGGGCGCCCCGATGAAGCGGTTCAGGAAGACCCAGGGCCAGGGGTCGATCTTCAGTGCCTCTCTGATCTCCCTGAGTTTCGGCTGCAGCGTCTCGAACTCCGGCACCGGTCCCGTGTAGTACCCACCCCAGAGCGGAATGGCGACGCCCGCGTAGGCTGAGTCATTGAGCACTGCGAGCTGCTTGGGATCGGCCTTGAGCAGCCAGGGCGTGTAGAACGTGATCAGGGAGAGGTACGTGCGCTTGCCCCGCCCCAGCGTTCGCAGGTACTGCCGGCGCGAAGCCTCGGCGTCCCCGTCCAGGCCTACGGGGGACACACTCAGGTAGTGGCCTCCCGCGGGGAGCGCCGGCGTCTCGAGTCTCAGGTCGACCTGCTTGCCCTCGAGCGAACTCTCGCCGATTGCCTCGGGCTCCCCTGCTGCGTCAGTGATCTGCCACCGCAGTTGGCTGCCTTCCGGGTTGCCCTCCAGCGACAGGCTGAGCCCTATCCCGGCGCCACGGGGGAAGATCCGCGAGCTGGCCGAGAAGCTCCGAAGAGCCGGACGCGTTCGGGCCGCGAGCTGCATGTCGTCGATGTAGAAGCTGACCCGGTCCCCGTCCTGATACCACGCCTCGGCGACGTAGAAGAACACGCCGGTCACGTCAGTCCAGTCGAGACTCGGATCGAACGGAACCGACATGAGTTGCCATTCGCCAGGCCGGATGCCGGGGAGTGTGTACCAGTCCTCGATCTTCGCTCCGGAGTGCTGGGCGCCGCAGCGGAGCACTCGGTCGCTCGGCAACCGATTCTCTGTCTCGGTGAAGAGCCAGAACTGCAGCCGGTCGTACGCGGACCAGTCCTGGGGCTCCTCAAAGATCCGCGAGATCATCGGCCATCCCTGCGGGTATTCCTCGCCCGGCTTGGGCGTCCAATCTACGCGAATCATGAAGGCCAGCGACTGCTTCCCCTGCTTCACCGTGGTCGTACTCGGCGCGACGGCCACTTCCTTCTGCGTCAAGTCTGTGTTCGGGTCGCCCTTCACCCAGGGGCTGACATCCTCGAAGTCGTCCAGGGGCGTCAGCGCGAACTCCTGGCCCCGCGCGGGCGCAACGAAGAGGATGGCGAGACATGCCCCCGACACGGCTCGTAATAACGTCCGCATTCCGTCACCTCGTGGTTCGTTCTTCTGGCTCACGGCCGCGCGGCTCTGTCACCATTGACTATTCGGTCTGTGGGCCCCCGTTCCTGCCCGCCTGGCCGTCGGAGGAGCCCGGACATGCCCTCGGCGTCGCCTGCCTCGTTCCGCCCACCGCGGAGGGGAGAAGTTAGGGATGCCTAACATTTCTCTTGACAACTAAAATCAGGTGTGGTATGTCTCCTGGCTTGGAGGCCATCGAGAGCCCGATTACGGCGACTGCAGCATAACGCAGTGCTGATCGGCGTTCGGCGACAATGCTCGCCTGGACCCGGGGATGGAGCGTGCCATGGAACTAACCGAGAGCATGGAGGACTACCTGGAGGCCATACTTCGTCTGTCCCGCACCAAGCGGGTTGTCCGCGTCCGCGACGTCGCCCGAGCGGTCGGCGTGACGCCACCCAGCGCGACCGGAGCCGTCAAGTCGCTCAAGGAACGCGGGCTGGTGTCTCACGAGCGCTACGAGGACGTACTGCTGACCCCGGATGGGAAGGCCGTCGCGGAGGACGTGCATCAGCGCCACGAAGAGCTGCGCTTGTTCTTCCAGGACGTCCTGCTTCTCGATCCCGAGATGGCAGACGAAGAGGCCTGCCGCCTGGAGCACAGTATCAGTGAACTCGCGTTGGGGCGGCTGCGGCGCTTTCTGGGCTGCATTCGCGACTGTGCTCAGGGACAGCCTGGGTGTATTCGGGCCTTCCGACACCTTGTCGAGACTGGCGAGCCACTTCCCCACCCGCCTTGCGCCGAGTATCGGGCCGCCGAAACCGAACGCATCGCGCCTGACGAGAAGGGTGCGGGGCTTCCCACGGAGGTCGAGCATCTGTGATCCCCCTTACCGCGCTTCTTCCGGGCCAGCGCGCGGTGGTTGTAGCGTTTGCCGGTGGACGCGGCGTGCAGCGCCGCCTGGCAAGCATGGGACTAACGATAGGAGTCGAAGTCCAGAGCTTGATCAGCCGCGGTCGCGGCCCGATCGTGGTTGCGGTCCGCCAGACTCGGCTGGCCCTGGGCCGCGGAATCGCCAGCCGCGTCCAGGTCAGAATCCTGGAGGGCTAAGGTGCCAGCCTCCGTCGCCGAAGCCCCCAAGCAGCAGCTCACCGTTGCTCTGGCGGGCAACCCGAACTCCGGCAAGACCTCCGTCTTCAACCAGCTCACCGGCGCCCACCAGCATGTCGGCAACTGGCCCGGCGTCACCGTCGAGCGCAAAGAGGGGACGTGCCACTTCGGGGCCAGGCGGGCCACCATCGTGGATCTCCCCGGAACCTACAGTCTCACCGCCAACTCCCCCGACGAACGCGTCGCTCGGGACTTCGTCCTCCACGGCGGCAATGACGCCGTTATCGCCGTCGTGGATGCCAGCAACCTCGAACGGAATCTCTATCTCGTCGTCCAGCTCATTGAGCTGGGTGCGCCCCTCGTCATTGCCCTCAACATGAGCGATATCGCGAAGGAGCGGGGCTTCGTCATCAACGTTGACAAGCTCGCCGAGCTACTTGACGTGCCAGTGGTTCCGACCTGCGCGAACGTTGGCGAAGGGATCGCGGAGCTGTGGAAAGCGACGGAGGAAGTGGCGCAGGCGCAGCGCCGCCCGCGTGCGCTCCGGTACGGGCGGCAGGTGGACGAGGCCATTGACCATGTGCGCGGGACCTTCCGGGATGTGCCCGAACTGGCCAACCAACACCCCAGTCGCTGGCTCGCTATCAGTCTGATCATCGGCGACGAGAGCCACCTGCCACAGAGCCGCGAGGCCGATCCGCGAATCCAGGGCATGCTCGCGGCGGCGCGAGCCGAGGCGCGACATCTGGAGGATGTCACCGGCGACAACGCGGAGGCGGCGGTCATCAACGGCCGCTACGGAGCGATCTCGGGCGTCTACCGCGAGGGGGTCATGGAGCCCGAGGGGACCCGGGTCACGCCCTCCGACCGGGTTGACCGCATCCTGCTCCATCGCGTCTGGGGCCTCCCGATCCTCCTGGTTGCGCTGGCCGTCACCTTCCAGCTCACCTTCTACGTCGGGGCCTACCCGAGTCGATGGCTCGAGCAGGCGACCGCCGCGCTCGGCGACTACTTGACCGGACTCCTGGCCGAAGGCCCCACGCGCTCACTGGTCGTCGATGGCGTGGTCAGCGGCGTGGGCGGCGTGCTGGTCTTCGTGCCCCAGATCTTCATCCTCTTCGCCGTCATTGCTTTCCTCGAAGACAGCGGCTACATGGCACGCGCGGCCTTCCTGATGGACCGCATCATGCACCGCATGAGCCTCCACGGGAAAGCGTTCATCCCCATGATCATGGGCTTTGGCTGCAACGTACCGGCGATCATGGCGACACGTACCCTGGAGTCCGAGCGCGACCGTCTCGTCACCATACTGGTGGCTCCCCTCATGACCTGCAGCGCCAGGCTGCCCATCTACGCCCTCGTTGCAGGGGCTCTGTTCGGCGCTCACGCGGGACTGGTCATCCTGTCGATGTACGTCCTCGGCATCGTCCTGGCGGCGATCATGGCCCGCATCTTCCGCCGACACGTGGTGCCGGGCGAGGAAGAACCCTTCGTGATGGAGCTGCCGCCCTACCACAAGCCAACCCCCAAAGGCCTCCTGATCCACACCTGGGAGCGGGGCAGGCTTTTCCTGCAGAAGGCAGGCACCGTCATCCTGGCCGGCTCCGTGATCATGTGGTTCCTTGGCGCCTTCCCCTGGGGCGTCGAGGTGGCGAGCGCCCAGAGCTACGCCGGTCAACTAGGCAAGCTCGTCGAGCCCTTGGTGAAGCCGCTCGGCTTCTCGTGGCAGGAAGCCGTCGCCCTCATCTCGGGCTTCGCCGCGAAGGAGATCGTCGTGTCCACCCTTGGCGTGCTGTATGGTCTGGGGACTGAAGCGGGAACATCCGAGCTGGGCACCGCAATTGCAAGCGGCCATCTGACGCCGCTCTCCGGCTATGCCTTCATGGCCTTCATACTCATCTACTCCCCCTGCATCGCGGCTATCGCCGCTGTCAGACGGGAGACCGGCTCGTGGAAGTGGACCCTGTTCGCCGTCGGCTACCTCACCGCCTTGGCCTGGCTGGTCGCCTTCGTCATCTACCAGGGCGGACGGCTGCTGGGGTTCACGTAGTGTGAGGGCACCCGCTGCGAGCGTGCGGCCGACCTCGTCGTGGCGGACCGGGGATCCGCTTGGCTGTGTGCATGCGGCACGGACCCGTCCCCCCTACTCGACGACGATCCGCCGGCAAGGCCTCCCCCGGACAACAAGCCGCCCGGCCCCATCGCCCTGGGGCCAGGCGGCGATGCCTCTCCGTGTGGGTCCTCCGCGCAGTGCTACGCGATCTTCTCCCCCTTCGCCGGCTCCTTGAAGAACACCAGGAAGGCAAGAGCGCACAGCACGGTCAGCACGATCGGAATCACGAAGATCATCTGCCAGTTCACGATTGCTGCGTCTCCCGTCCCGGTCGTGAAGTAGTCTTTCACGAAGCCCGTGAAGAAGCTCCCCACGTAGTTGCCAAGGCCCAAGGTGACGAGCGTGATGAGGCTCTGTGCGGAGTGGCGTATCTGATCGCTGGCGACATTATCCACGTAGACCATTGATACGGTGAAGAAGAACACGTAGCACAGCCCGTGCAGCGCCAGAGAGCCGACGACCAGCCAGACGGGGTTGCCGATGGCGAAGATGACGTAACGAATGGGCCACGAGATTACGCCGATTGCCAGGGTCTTCCCTACCCCCAGCCTCGGCAGCACGACCGGCAAGGCGATGGCCATCACGAAGATCTCAGCAACCTGAGCAATGGTCATTAAGCCCGGCACGCGTGCCTGGTCGATGCCCAGGGACTCCAGGAACGGCGCCGTGAGGATGTAGTAGAACTGGAGCTCGGTCGCAACAACGAACGCGATGATGATGAAGGCCAGGAAGGACGGGTTTTTCAGCATCTTGAGGGCGTCCAGGAAGGCCCACGGGTTTGTCGCCTCCTTGCTGGGAGGCGTATGGGGCAGTAGCAGCGAGAAGAGCGCGAGAGCGACCGAGAAAACCGCAGCCATGATGAGGCAGTCGGACTGGTCGGCCCATGTGGGAATCCCGACCGGCGCCAGAGTGCCTTCCCGCCACTGCGTGAGAAGCAAGCCCGCGATGATCCACCCGATAGTGCCGAACACGCGGACAGAGCCGAACTGCCGCTCGGTATCGGTGAGGTGCTTGAAGGCCAGCGAGTTCGTCAAGGCCAGGGTCGGCGCGTACGCGAGGCCGGCGATCAGCATGAGGGGCCAGAGCGAATGGAAGTCCTTCGCGCCCGCAGCATACCACATGAAGGCGCCACTGACGAAGTGCAGGAGGGCGATAACGTACTGGGTCGGCACCCACCGGTCCGCGAACTGCCCACCAACGAAGGGAGTCACGATGCACGCAAGATACAACAAGCTGTAGATGGCGCCGACAGCCTTCCCCGAGAAGCCAAGCTCACCCAGGTACATCGACAGGACCGGCGCCCATGCGCCCCAGATCGCGTACTGCAGCAGCATCATGATCCCCAGGCGTATCCAGATGCTGAAGGGAAGACCGCACAGTATGTATGAATACCACGGGGCCGACTCGGAGGGCCCGTCGCCGGTCTCGGGAGCAACTTCAGCATCCTTGATCTCCATGTCGCACTTCCTTTGCCTTGCTCTGGTACCGAAGCGGACCAGTGATGACTGACCGGCTGGGGGAGTTCGCCGCGAATGGCACAGAAGCCTCGTCCTCCCTGTCCTGGCCTGTGGCTCTGAAGGTGTCGCGGGCAGGCCATCTGCACAACCGGGAGGTCGAGGCTACTCAGGCGACGTGCAGCCCTGTTCGCGCCGCATCGGCGACCACGAAGGGTTGCTCGAGCAGGCGTGCAAACTCATCGGGGGTCAGACAGAAGGCACCCACGTGTCGGTGCGGCCGTACCTCGTCGTCGAAGTCGGCCAGCCGGTCCAGGAAGTGCTGTCCCTCGAACCGCTCGGAGACAACCACCATGTCGATGTCACTCCACTCGTCGGGCTGGCCGGTGATGCGGGAGCCATAGATGATCACTGTCTGCGGGCGGAACCGCTCCCGTATGCGCTCCAGGCATTCATCTATGAACCGCCGGACCTCAGGGTCGAGCGGTCGCCCGTCGTGGCGGTGCCTCGCGCGATCGAATTGCCCCTGACTCATGCTTGCCCCTGCGCTCTGGGATACGCCCCCGGGCCGCCGTAGCGTCCTTCACCCCAGCCAGCTCCGTTCCCTCCAGAAGGTGCCGCACCAACCCCGCGGCGAATGTCGGACGCGCCTGTTGCTCACAAACCCGCGTTCCCCGACGCCAGGAGGTCGGTCTATGTCCGCAACGACGTTCCGCATCGCGGGTGCGCAACTTGGGTTCACGGATACCGTAGCCGGTAATGCAGCGAAGGTCGTGGAGGCCATCGAGCGCGCAGGCTCCGCAGACGCTGACTTCCTCGTCGTGCCTGAGATGATCCTCACCGGGTATCACAACAAGTGGTCGCAGGAGGAGGCGGAAGACGCCTACGAGGCTGTCTCGGCAGCCTGCCGGGACGCCAAGGTCTGCGGCCTCATCGGTGCCGGCGAGTGGCGGGACGGAGTGTGCACCAACCAGGTGCGCGTCTATGGCCCGGACGGCGCGCATCTCGGTGCCCACGCCAAGACACTCCTGACAACCGGTGACGCCAAGCAGTTCGGCCCCGGAGGCCCCCTGCGGACGTGGGAGGTCAAGGGGCTGCGGTTCGGCGCCTTGATCTGCAATGACTTCTGGTGCAACCCAACCTGCACCGACATCCTCGACATGAAGCTCGCCTTGCAGCTCGGAATGCTCGGCGCCCGGGTCATCTTCCATGCGGTGGCCTCGGGCGACGACAAGCTCTACACGGAGTTCCACGTGGGGAACCTGAGAGCCAGA
>CBFDAZ010000147.1:0-9498 GCA_965602825.1 uncultured bacterium | reverse complement strand
CCTACGGCCTGCTGATGAAGGGTGGAGAGGCGTTCTGGCGGGAGTGGCTGCAGGCCTACCTGGCGTGTGTCGCCTTTGTCGATGATCAGATCGGGCGGGTCCTGGAGGCGCTGAACCAGAGTCCCTACGCGGACAACACAGTGGTGGTTCTCACCAGCGACAACGGTTACCACATGGGCGAGAAGCGGTATGTCTTCAAGGACTCGCTGTGGGAGGAATCCTGCCAGATTCCGCTTGTCATCCGTGCGCCTGGCTCGGCGCGAGAGGGCGGGGTCTGCCGGACGCCCGTGTCTCACATCGATCTGTATCCCACGCTGATTGACCTGTGCGACCTGTCCGAGAAGCCAAATGCGGCAACCACCGGGCGAGAACTGGACGGACACACGCTCCGGCCTCTCCTGGCAGCCCCCGAGGAGGGCGAATGGGACGGCGCGCCGGTGGCTCTTTCATCGGTCCGCGGGGACACGGGAGTTCATCACTCCGTGCGTTCGGCGGGGTACCGGTACACTGTGTGCGGCAACGGCGAAGAAGAGCTGTACGACCACGCGGCCGATCCGTGCGAGTGGCACAATCTGGCGGATGATGCAGAGCACGAGCAAGCCCGCAGAACTCTGCGGGAGCAGATGATGGCCCTCCTGTGGCGGGAGTGATCGGTGCGGTCGAGTGCGCAGAGCGCCAACCACATTGGCGAGGCGTCAGATCAATCGGTGTCAGGCCCTGTTCCAGACGTGTCCTTCCCGAAAACCCGCGCACCGGAGATCACGGGTCTTCTCCGCCTCCGAGGTGTACGATGGTATTGCTACGAAGAGGTGGCGGCGTTCCGCCAACCCACGCCTCCGGATGTGATCTCCTGACGTGAGAGCCCTTGTACAGAGCATTCTCTTTGGTGTTGGCCTCGCCTTCCCTACCCGGACTTCGCTCCAGCTGGAGAACCTCGCCCTTCGGCACCAGCTCACAGTCTACCAGCGGTCTGACGCCACTCCCCGGATCCAGCCAGTGGAGCGGCTGTTCTGGGCGTGGCTGTCGTGCGTTTGGTCGGGTTGTCGGGGTGCACTGATGCGTGTACAGCCACGGACGATCATCGCCTGGTAACGGAGGCGCTTGACAGATCACTGGGCGCGGCTGAGTGGGAGGAGGAAGCCGGGTCGCCCGTCGACGTCGGCGAAGATCAGACAGCTAATCCGCCGGATGTCGAAGGCGAATCCGCAGTGACGTATCCTCCGCAGTTACATCGGCTACTACCACGACTGGCGGACACACCTCTCGTTAGGCATGGACTGCCCAGAGCCTCGAGCTGTGCAGCTGGCCGAAGCCGGGGAGATCATCGAGATCCCTGAAGTCGGAGGCCTACACCATCACTACGAACGGCGGGCAGCCTGACGGCGGTGCATCGAGTCACTGTTGCGAGCGCTCCGCACCTGGCGGAACGACGTGAAGCGGCCGAACCGCCATACCTTCGCCCGACCTGGCCTCCCACGCGACAGCCGTTCGGAGCCTCACGCGCTGCCATGGGTTTTCGGGCAGGACAGGACACCCCCTCGATTCTGGCTACTTCAGCTTCGCGTCGCCCCAGACGGCATGGTCGCTGTTGATGCCGTCCCCGGCGTCGGTGGTATGGAGCCTCAGATACCGTGCCCCCTCGAGCGCCACCGCAACCGAGAGCGGCTCCTGGCCCCCGCGCATCGCCGGGGACGTGTAGCGGACTTGCCAGTCGCCGTCGGGCGCATCGCTGGTCTCGACCAGGAACACCACGCTGCCGCGGCCCTGGCTCGAGTCGCTGATGCCGACTTCCGCTGTGAAGATGAAATCGCTTTCCTCCGCCGAAAGCTCGTACACGACCTCGCCATAGGCGCCGCCCGCGCCCGGCTCCGGGCAGAGCGTCAGGCACTTCAGGTAGATCCTCCCGGCGATCTCCGCCGGGTTGCCCACGTAGTCCCGGTCCCGCATCAGCCCGCCGTGGGCGAAGCTCTTCACCGGCGTGAGGTCGCTCAGGAAGGTCGCTTCGGCGTCAACGGGCACGCGGTTGATGAAAGCGATCGCCGCAGGCGTCGCATGCCGCCCAACCGACCGGTCAGCGACAGAGAGCTCCACCAGATGCCTGCGGGGCCGCGCAGGTCCCTCGGCAAGCGCCGCTGCCAGGTCCACCCTCACCTCCAGCGCCCGGCCTTCCTCGGAGGCCGTCGCAGCCACGATGCCTTCATCTTTCAGCCGCTTCCCATTCAGCCGCACCGTCAGGGCTCCCAATTCGAGCGGATTGGCCGCATCGCGGAACCTCGCCACCAGCTCCCTCGGCGGGTCGATCCATCCCAGGTCGCTCGCAGCATCCTCAGTGATCGCTCGGCCATCCAGCGTCAGTGCCGTCAGCGCCGGCCCATCCCCGTCATTCAGCTCCAGCCAGTCGGGCTTGCCGCTCACGATGCGCACAGCCTCGCCGCCGGTCTCCTGCGCCGTGAACGTCGTCCTCGCCTCGGTGCTCTCCTGCCAGACGCCGCCCGCCTTCTGATAGGCCAGAGGGCCGCTCGTGGCCGCCGTGTGGACGGTCACGGTTCCCGGCGCGCGTAGAGCGTGTTGCTGCCATGCCTTCGCGGGCTCCCGCCGCCAGCAGAAGTCATTGGCCACCGTCACTCGCAGGCCCGGCTCGATGCCGTAAATCACGTACCAGTCGCCGACCTCGATCCCCTCCGCTGCGAGGTCCACCTGCTCCACCAGCTCCACCGTGTCGCCGCCAAAGCCCCCGCCGACCTCATTCACGTTGGAAATCGTGTAGGTCTTCCCTCGCTCCGGGACCCACAGCTTCAGGCCGTTGTACCAGGGCGTGTTCCCGTGCGCCACCATCGGCCGGTTCGTGCGGATCACGTTCGGCCGGTCGGTGGGCAGGACAGACACCTGGTGCCAACTCTCAGCGAACGGCGCATGGTCTTGCAGGTCTACACGCACGAGCCCGCCCCCCAGCGCCGTCACTTTCTCGACCCGGTATCCCTCATTGCACGGATCGCGTAACGCGCTTTCGATTCGCACCAGGAGCTGCCGGTCGTGGAGGGCGCCGCCCTCGGGCCAGGGGCTGTCGGGCCTGACAATGAGCGCGCTTTCTTGGCGCGTGCCGGTCAGGTCGCCGACAACGTCTTCGATGACACCCCTGAAATCGCCCGGCATCGAGACCTCGAAGCCTTGCGATTTGAGCATCGTCGCCCGGCATGCCTCCGCGATCATCACCTCGCCACCAGCGTCCCGCCTGAGGAGCGCGTATCTCGCGTCCGTCTGCGTGCCGTCGGCCAGCCGAACTGCTCCCGCCGCCGACTGGTAGATCACCGTGTCTGTATGGCCGCCCGTCATCTCGAGCTCCAGAGCCACTACGTCCCGCTCTTCGCCCTCCAGACTCTCCGAGTCCAGCGGCGTGATCGACTCGATCGCTGACTCCTCGCCCTCCCGGTAGCCCTCCAGCACATGCACGAACACGCTCTTCAGGTCAGGCTGCCTTGGTCCCGCCTCCCGCAGCTCCACCAGGAAGTCCCGCGCATCCATGAACGCGACGTTGCCGTCTACGCGCTGCCCCTGCGGCAGGGGCTGGCGCATCCAGCCGACCCACGGCCCGCTACCTCGCACCAGCTCCGTCTTGGCCGAGCCCTGGATCACCCCCAGCATCCGCAGCCGCACCTTGCCGACCCCATGGGGGATCGGCCGCCGAAACGAGCCGTCCAGCTCACGGGCCGCGTATGCCGCGGCATCCGTGTGCCAGGTGAGGTCCCATGTGCGGTCCGGCTCGGCCAGACGCTCGACCTTCCGGATCTGCCGGAAGTTGCGATAGTGGCTGTTGTCCTCCGGGAGCTCCCCACCGAAGAGCACCTCGGCCATGTCCTCGGCCGTTGAGGCGACCTCCGGGAGGTCGTCCTCCCCCCGGTCGGCCCACGCGCTGCTGTAGAGGGCGTGCCGCTGACCGCCCGCCAATGTGAGCAGGTCCAGCACGTATGGCCGGCCGTCGGGTCCCTCCACGCCGATCAGCGTCCGGCGGAAGTCGCGGACGTCCTTCCCCACGCGCGACCATGAGTAATGGTCCCGCACATCCAGCACCTGGAAGCCTGAGCCCGGCTCGCCCGCCAGCTCGCCACCCTTGAACGTGATGACCTCGCCATAGCCCCGGTTGTCACCCCAGCCCCGGCCCGTGGCGACGTCATCCACCATTGCGCCGTTCTGACAGAGCGGGCTGTGGGCGTAGACCCATGTCCAGCTATCAAAGCCCCGTGGACCTTCCGCGATCTCGCGGGGGTACTTCATCTCCTTCAGAGCCTGGAACTCCGGTCGCTCCCACTGGAGGTACGCGTTCGACCAGTGCGCCGCATACCCGCCCCGACGCATAACCGGCACGCCATCGACCCAGCACCCCAGGCTCAGCGGATCCTGAGCGTTGTGCAGCGTGGCGCGAGTGTAGCTCAGCGAGACCTCTTGCCGGTGCCCAGGCCCGCCAACGCGCAAGAGTCCCACCCCGTAGCCCGCCCAGTTCCGACTCCCGAGCTGCTCGTTGGCCCGTACCCGCGCGGGATCAGTCAGGAACCTCCTCGGGAAGGCGTGCTCGTGCTGGTCCCCAAACTCGAGCTGCACGCCCCGGACGGTGTGCAGCTTCCGCATCTCTCCATCGGCGGCATGGTAGAAGGGGTGGTCCTCGAGGAACGTCGGGTAGTACTCCAGCCAGCCCTTCGGGTCGCGCAGGAACGGGTAGAAATACCCGCCGGGCATGGCCATGTAGTTTGGCGCGCCCTCCCCGTTCAGACCGTCCTGATATGTGTGGTTGTAGAGCGTCACTTCCTGCGCCGGCCCGGCGAAGTCCAACAGCTCCCGGTCCTGCAGCAGCACGCCCAGCAACCACATGTCCACGTAGTTCGCTTCCTGGTAGTTCGTCAGTAACTTCTGGCCGAACACGCTCTTGAACATCAATGAGAGCTCGCGCAGGAGCTTCTGCCGGATCTTCCGGTCCAGCGCATCGGCGTCGCCATACGTACGCTCCGAGTAGTATCGGAACGCCGGGTGGTGGCGCACGCGGGCATAGGGCTCGACCCAGATGTGCTCGTCGGACATATTGAGCCAGCCCTGGTTGGAGATCGGCGTGCGGCGGTTCCAGGGCCCAAGGTAACTTACCTCGAAGATCGCAGGGCGCGGAACGGCCTCCCACTCGGCCCGGGTGAGGGGCTTGCCGTCCTTCCCCGTCGCGAGCTCGTTGCGGTAGCACAGCGGCAGGCCGTGGTAGGTGTCCGCCACCTGGTCGAGGATGACCGCGATCTTGTGGGCGCAGACGGGGTCTGCCGTCTCCCTGAACTCCCGTCCATACTGCCGGACGCGATTGGACCCAATGTCCAGCCACCGCCGCTGGTCGAAGATCGTCTTGATGAACAGCTCCCACTCGACGCCATTCCCATCGCGATAGACGGTGCAGGGCACGCCGACCGTGGTCCCGTCGAGGTGCAGGAAGCCGACGGTCTCGGTTGGCCGGAGTTCGTAGTCCGCCGGGAAGTCCGCCTCCCGCCCGTAGAGCTCGGTGCCGCAGCAGTTCGTCGTGGCGTGATACGGATTGGCCGTGTCATAGTTGAGCGACAGCGCCAGCGACCGGCAGAAGGGGCAGTAACTGATGAGCACGTTGTCGGCCTTCGCGCGGTCCGGTTCCCCGCTCCGCACGCGGCCAAACGGGGCGATATGTTGGGGGAACTCCGCCACCAACTCGGCATCAGTCGGCGCGGTCGCCGCGAAGGCGTCGTAGGCTACCGCCGGGTCGAGCGCCCCGTGCTCGTCGGTCCAGCGCTCGACTTGGTGCTTCGTCCAATCAGCGAACAAGGTCTCAGGAGTGTAGGCCGGCAGCTTGCGCCCGGGGATCAGCGCCGCCAGCTTGGCCCCCCGGTCGGGCGCCGACCACGCGTCGGGCGCCGCCTCCTGCGCACCCGCCGCTCCGCACCCCACCCACGTGGCGAGCGCAATTGATAGCATGGCCCCATCGAGCTTCATCAGACGACCTCCAGGCGCGTATCCCGACCGTCGCACGCCCTGGTCTTCACTGCCCCCTGCCCCAAACCCTTCGGATCACCGGGAAGCTGAGGCTAGCCCAGGGGAAGACCCCGCTGTGGAGGTATTGCGCGACGTCCGGTCGGTGCGCCCTCCGCTTGGACGATGGGGGTCGGCCTGCCGAGGACCCACCGCCCCCAAAGCCGCCTTCACCGTCACGCTGTCCAGTGACTGGAATTGCCATTGGATGCCGCGCAACTCGTCGTATCGGTCCACCAGGAGCTGCCACAGCTTCTCGAAGAGCCCGGAGGCGCCGGTAGCACATAACTACCCGAACCCAACTCCCTCGGCAGCGCTGTCCATTGGCAGCCGGTGGGCAGCACATACACAAGGCCGTCCAACACTCTCCGGAAGGCAGTTGCGCGGCGACCAGGCGTGGCCGGTGGCTTCTCCGGTGCCAGCAACGGCTGGATCAGCGCCCAAACGTCATCCGGCACCCGCCAAGCCGTGGGTAGATGCTCCCGCTTCTCGGGCATCGGCGTAGGCTCCTATCGTTGCTGTGATGAAGGCTGCGATCTGACGCCCACTTAGGAGACGGATTCCGAGACGAATCGAGCGAGGTGAAGGGCGACTCCCCAGGCAATACTGAGCGCGTGCATGCTGGGGGCGCCACTTGCCGCGCGACGGGCCGGATCACCTCCTCAGCCCCGGGCCCATGTGTGGATGGAGTCTTCCGGGGGGACAGGTGAATTCGACGGGTCTTCGGGGAGGCAGCAGTTGGCCGCATGGCAGTTTGCTGACGCTGATCTGGCTACGTGAACAGACGTTGTTGCCGGCAAAGGGCAACTGGCTTGAACAGCATCAATGAAGCATGCAATGCGGCGGAATTGCGCGGCCTTCGTCTTCGTGTCGGTGGGGTCCATCATGAGATCGTGGCTGCTGACTCCTATGGTCTGCATCACCGCGACTTCGTTCGGCACTCCCGTGCCCGGCGCCGCATCGCTGGAGATGGAGGAGGAAAAGGTGACGCGCACCTCGATACCCGGTGAGGGCGTAATCTTCCGGGGAGCGGAAAAGAACCTCCACTGTGTTGCCTACGGAGCCGGTTACGTCTGGTGCGGGTTCAGCACGAGCCCAAGCCTCCTGCTGAGAGTGGATCCCACCTCTATGACCGGCGAGCGTATCGTGTTCAACGAAGAGCGCGGCTTGCACGACCTGAGTTTTGACGGAATGAACGTGTGGGCCGTGCATTCTTCTGGGCATCTCAGCGCGGTGGAGCCTCGGACGAAGGCCATTCGGACGGAGCGTCTGGGAGGCCGGCCTTTCGTCTATACCTCTCATTTCGACGGCCGCGACGTCTGGATGGGGCTGTACAGCGAACCGGGCCGCGTCTTGCGCGTGAATCGCCAGGCTGGCGACCACGACGAGTTCGTCATTCACGAGGCACCCAACTGGTCCGTCAGAGGTATCGCATCCGATGGGAAACGTCTCTGGGTTTGTCTTTACACCGTCCCTGCGATGGTGGCCATCGTGCATCCGGAGGCGTCGTCGCACAGGGCGCTGCACCTAGGCAGAGGTGATGATCTGATTCTCTGCACGTCGATCGTCTTCGATGGGGACTCGATGTGGGTCGGACTCGATACCATGCCGGCGACACTCGTGCGGATCGACGTGGACACGCTTCAGTACCGGGTGTATTCACTCGACCCGCGGTCCTCTTGCTGCCGGAGTTTGGTCTTCACGCAAGGCGCGCTCTGGGCGGGGCTCTACACCGAGCCTGCACAGATTGTGCGGTTCGATCCCCAGGAAGAGAGCTATGAGGTTGTCGTACTCCCGGACGCGTACTTCAACGCGCGGGATCTCGCGTGTGATGGGAAGAACCTCTGGGTCGGACTGCAGAATGTCAGATATGGCCCCTCAGCCTTGTATCGGCTGCCAATGGCGGCATCGTACGCCGCAAACAAGAAGCCCAGGAGAGCTCCTGCTGCCTGGCAGGCCTCGCGTACAGTGCGTCGGTTGCAGAAGAGAGACGGGGACGTGGGCATCACTTCCCAGGATTGGTACAGGGTCCGTCGCGGGGAAGATCAGATCGCCTGGGGAGAAACGAAGCCGCTGGAGGCTTTGCCGAAGGTGGTCTTGTCTCGCCGTGCGGCAGATGAGCTGGCCTTCCTTCGTGCCGAGGAGCGTGAAGCGATCCTCAGTCGCTTGGCCAAGCTCTCAGCCGAACCCACCGGCCCGAAAAGCAGACGTGTGAGATATGGCGGCCCCAGACGAATAAGCTCAGTGGGAGGCCTGAGGATTATCTACCGAGTGGCGGGCCAGGACGAGAAGGTCCACGTCAGCACAATCCGCAAGGGAATCGGCGTGTCGTTCGATCCGGAGAACATGGGACCTCCGCCGCGTGGGGCGGACCTCTTGGACCGGTCGGGCTCAGACAACTAGGAAGCGACGAGAGTTCCCTGGCTGGGAAGCTCTTGGTGAATAGGGCAATAGCGCCGAGAGCAAGGGGGAGCATCGTGTCACGGATATTGCTCACGGCATCCGTCGCTGGTGCGATTAGCGGCGCGACTGCCTCTGCGGCGAACCAGCCGCCAGTGGCCATAGCCGGCGACGACGTGCTCGTCAACGACAACGGCTCCGGCCGCGAGTGCGTGCAGCTCTACGGCAACTACTCCTACGATCCGGACGGGCGCCTTGCAGAATATCGGTGGACGGAAGACGGCAAGGAGATAGCCCAGTCGGCCAGGTACTTGGATCAGTTCTTCCCGCTCGGAACGCACGTCCTGACGCTCACCGTCACTGACAACGAAGGCGCGTCTGCCTCCGACACCGTGACGATTACCGTGCGGCAGGGGCACGACACGTCCCCCTACCCGGACAGCGGGTTCATCACTGGGGTGACGTTCGACTGGTCAACGAAGAGGAAGGCAGCCCCCGGCAGCGACAACTGGCCCATCACGTGGGCCGACGATGGACATCAGTACACGTCGTGGGGCGACGGCGGAGGCTTCGGCGGCTCCAACGGTGACGGACGGGTCAGCCTTGGGTTCGGGAGAGTGGAGGGGGATTGGGACGCCTACACTGGGCACAATGGGTGGGGCGGCAAAGACGCCGAGCATCCCGCGACGTTCACTGGCAAGGCGTGCGGCCTCGTGTCGATCGGCGGGGTTCTCTACGCCCTTCGTTGGCGGGGGCCGGACGAACCGGACAAGAGCCGTCTCATCCGCTCAGACGACCGGGGTGCAACCTGGACGACCGCGAGCTGGGCGTGGGATCAGCATGACGACGAGGTCCACGCGGGAACGATCTGCAATGCGGGCCAGAACCATCGGGGAGCGCCGGACGGCTACGTCTACTTCTATTTCACGCGTATCCGCCTTCCAGAACATGTCCGTTACTGGCACTGGATCCAGCTTGCCGAGAACGATGTCGTGCTGGCCAGGGCCCCTAGCCCGGATTATTCACGACGAACGTCGCGGGCAACCCGCTCTTTTGAAAGAGAGCCGGTTTCCC
>CBFDAZ010000146.1:0-9523 GCA_965602825.1 uncultured bacterium | reverse complement strand
CGACCGATCTGCAGCCGGGTCGCAGACCTGCCGGACAAAGAGCGGGAGTACTTCGCGTCATCGCCCCTCCAGGCGTTCTGCGTCCTGCCTCTCCACGTTGGCGGCGATTGGTATGGGTTGGTCGGTGTGAACAGCGATGATCCGGAACACGCGTGGTCCGAACAGGAAGTCGACCTGCTCGGCGGGGCGGCCAGCGCCATCAGCTCGACCATCAAGAGGCTCCGCACCGAGGAGGCGCTGCGCTACAGTGAGCGACGGGCCCGGGCCACCACTGACGCGGCGATGGACGCCATCATCATGCTAGATGGTCGGGGCAGAATCGTCTATGCCAACCAGGCCGCCGAAACGATGTTCGGCTATACGCTCGCCGAGGTGCGTGGTAAGAGCCCGGTTGAGTTCCTGGCTTCGCCCGCCGCGCGGGAGCTGTACGCCGAAGAACTCGTGCGCCTGCAGAAGACGGGGAACAGCCGGCTCTTGGGCCAGAGCATCTCCCTGACAGCCGTTCGCAAGAACGGCGAAGAAGCGCCGATCGAGTACTCCGCCGCCTCGATCCCCATCGGTGACGAATGGCACTGTGTTGCCATCATCCGTGATGTCTCCAAACGCAGGCAGGCCGAGCAGGAATTGAGGCACGAGCGAGACTTCGTCTCGGCCACCCTCGACACAGCCGGCGCGCTGGTCGTCGTTCTCGACTGCGAGGGCGCGATCGTCCGCTTCAACCGGGCCTGCGAAGAGACGACCGGTTACAGCTTCGAGGAGGTCGCCGGACGCAAGCCCTGGGAGTTCCTGCTGCCACCCGACGAGGCCGAGGCCGCCCAGGCCTTCTTCACCACCGTTCCCCAGGACAACGCGATGGTCCGAGGGGAGACCCACTGGATAACGAAACGGGGCAGCGCCCGGCTCATCGCTTGGTCCAATACGTGTCTGCGAGATGCTCACGGCAACCTCGAGCACATTGTCGCCACCGGGTTGGACGTCACCGAGCATCGGCGCGCCGAAGAGGCCTATCACGCGCTCGTCGAGCACTCGTTGCAGGGCTCCATCATCCTGCAAGACGATCGAGTTGTGTTCGCGAACCCTGCGATATGCGAGATCAGCGGCTACGACCACGAGGAGCTGCGGGCTCTATCGCCCGAGGACGTCAGGAACCTCATCCACCCGGACGACCAGGACGAAGTATGGGGTCGCATCAGGGACCGCTTTGCCGGGGAGCCGGTCTCCCCTCGTAACGAGTTCCGTATCGTCCGCAAGGATGGTTCCGTGCGGTGGTTGGAAGCCCACGCGAGCACCATAGACTACGGTAACCGCCCGGCCCTGCAAGTCGCGTACCTTGACGTGACGGACCGCAAACGCGCCGAACGGGAGCGTGCCGCTCTGGCCCGACTGATGAGTCGGCTCGCCGCCGCGGCATCGATCGTGGAGATGGCCGCCGTCGTCAGGGAAGAGACTGAACTGCTGCTCGGATGGGACGCCCATTACTTCGCTGTCCGCGAGGCCGGCGGCGACCAGCTTCGCGTCGTGTCCCTGGCCGACACCGTTGAGGGCACCAAGGTGATCCTGCCCACCGGCCACCTTCCACCGGCGACCCTCAGCCCGCCGATCGAGTCCGTGCTGAAGGGCGAGTCCATCCTCATCAATCGAGACCCACGGGACCCCGGTCCGCCCTTGAGCTCCTTCGGAGACACTGAACGGCCCTCCACCAGCCTCGTCTATGTGCCGGTACGCAGCGGGCACACAGTGATCGGGATCCTGTCGGTTCAGTCATACGCGCCAGGCTACTACGACCAGGCGGATATGCAGATGATGCAGCAGTTCGCCGATACCATAGCGCCAGCCCTCGAGCGCGCCTACGCCGAACAGATGAGAGCGGAGAGTGAGCGCAAGTATCGCGAACTCGTCGAGAACGCCAACAGCATCATCCTGAAGGTCGACATCGAGGGGCGGGTGACCTTCTTCAACGAGTTCGCCCAGCAGTTCTTCGGCTACCAGGAAGCCGAGATACTGGGCCGCAACGTGGCCGGGACCATCGTGCCCGAATCGCCGGCCTCCGAGAAGAACCTGGGCCGGCTCAGCAGAGACGTGTTCCTCAGCCCCGACACACATGCCACCTTCGAATCGGAGAACATCACCAAGGACGGGCGCCGAGTGTGGGTGTCGTGGGCCAACAAGCCGGTCTTCAATGCCGACGCCGAACCGGTTGGCATTCTCCATGTGGGGAATGACATCACCCAGCGCAAGCGACTCGAGGAGCAGCTCCAGCGGGCGGGCAGGCTGGAGGCCGTAGGTCGCCTCGCGGGCGGAATAGCCCACGACTTCAACAACGTTCTGACGGGCATCACGGGCTATGTGGACCTGGCGCTGCTTGGGCTCGGGCCGGCGTCACCCGCGGCAGACGATCTCCATCGGGTGGGTGAACTCGTCGATCGCGCCGCCGGCATCACCCGGCAGCTCATGGCATTCAGCCGACGTCAGCGCCTGACGCCGATCCCGCTCGATCTCAGCCGCCTGGTCGGCGACCTGGTCAAGATGCTGCGGCCACTGATCGGCGAGAGCATCGAGCTGACCTTTGCTCCTGAAGCGGAACTAGGACAGGTGCGCGCGGATCCCGGCCAGATAGAGCAGATGCTCGTGAACCTCGCGGTCAACGCTCGGGACGCGATGCCTGACGGCGGCAAGCTCACTATCGAGACGGCCAATGTGTTGGTGGATCGGGACGACCTGCGCGCCGACCTTGACCTTGAGCCGGGGCCATACGTGACGCTCAAGATCTCGGATACCGGTCGCGGCATGGACCATGAGACACGCGAACACGCCTTCGAGCCGTTCTTCACGACGAAGGGTTCGGGTGATGCCGTGGGGCTCGGCCTGGCCGCGGTGTACGGCGTCGTCAAGCAACACGGCGGGGACATCGCGGTTGCCACCAAGACGGGCGGTGGCACCACCTTCACCATCTATCTGCCCTGCATCGACGCCGAGCAGACGTCGGCCGATGAGACCTCCCACGGCGGACCGCTGCCCCGGGGGCGTGAGCTGGTCCTGGTTGTTGACGATGAAGACGCCGTGCGTCTTGTGGTCCAGCGCACGCTCGAAGCACAAGGCTACCAGGTACTCGCCACCACCTCACCGGAGCATGCGGCGCGTTTGTTCTCGGAGCACGGCGCCGACGTAAGCCTGCTTGTCACCGACGTTGTCATGCCCGGGGCGACGGGACGGGAACTCTACGAGCGGCTCGCCCAAGACCGCCCCTCGCTCAAGGCGCTCTATATCTCAGGCTACAGCGACGAGTCCGTGTTGGGTGCAGGGCTCCTGGCGGACGAGCCGGCCTTCATCCAGAAGCCATTCACCAGCGAGGCCCTGCTACGAAAGGTGAGGGAAATACTGGACGGCGAGCCGGTCGCCCCGGCGCAGTGACCGCCTGCTCTGGTCTCGTTGCCCCCAGCCACCGCGACTGAGTCTCGGCTCTTGGTTCGTGGGGCCTCGACAACGAATCCCCGCTCGCCTCAAGTCCCCCCTGTCTCGGACCCGCGAGGCGAAGTCGGGCACTCCATCTGACCTCACGTAGAACCTTTCTCCCCTGCTCGGTACTAAGCAAGTAAGAGACAAGCGGCGACGAGGTGAGCTCCCTCGTGTCGGAAGCCAGCGACCAGGCACTGACTGAGCGGCGCCCTGCGAGAAGCCGCGAGGCGCTGGAGGATGTGCTACGGCAGCACCGGCCACTGATCTGTCGCCTTTGTCGCCGCGTGATTGACGACGATGGCGACCTCGAGGATGTCGTCCAAGACGTGCTGGTGGCAATTGCTGCCGGGATCCACCGCTTCCGAGGCCAGGCGAGACTCAGCACGTGGATCGCGAAGGTGACCATCCGGACGGCGATGCGACATGCTCAGCGTCAGCGCAGGTGGCACCAGACCATGACATCGCTGGAGGTCGCTCCGAACCACATCCCGGTCCATGCGTCTGTGGGTGGCAATCCCGCCGAGACAGTGGAGAACAGGGAGTTCCGCCACCACCTGCAGGCCGCCATCCAGGCGCTCCCCCCTCAGCAGCGTGCGGTGATAGCCCTACGCCACATGGAAGGAATGCAGATCCAGGAAGTGGCTGAGGCTCTTGGGACGCCGATAGGCACCGTGAAGTCAAGACTGCATCATGCGCGACGTGCCCTGCGCAGCCTGATGGCCCCCTATCTGGACGGGCAGATCGGCAGGTGATAGACCATGACTTGTCACGACGCGGAGCGGATGATCGACGACCAGCTCGATGGATTGCTGCCGCCGGAGCAAGAGGCGGAGCTGCTGGCCCATCTGAGCGGCTGCGCCGCCTGCTCTCGCATCCGGCGGGATCTTGAGGTGCTGGCCGAAGCCATGCGGCGGCTGGAAGACGCGCCGCTGGCCGACGGCACGTGGGAGGCCCTGGTGGATCGCGCCATGGTGCAGCGCCACACAGCACCCGTGCGCATTCGATGGTTCCCCGTGGCTGCAGGCTCCGTGGCCATGGCGGCGGCATTGCTGTTCGCTATGTGGTGGACTGGGGAACAGCGCGGGAAGCACCCGGACCGAGTCGCCCGGCAGCCATTGGCCGGGAGCTCCGTCTCGGCCATCGCATCCCTGTGGCAACCCTCGCGGGCCAAGACCCCCGGGACAGACGAGGAGCCAACCACGCCCGCCGACGAGGCGGGGACGGTAATCGCGCGGAGGCGGACCTCCTGGCCGCACCCGAGCACCGGCCGACGGCCTGCGCCGGGCCCGAGCGGGCCCGCTCCCCCCACGGGCGCGTTAGCGCCTCTGGAGGCCGAGCCGGCCCAGCTCACCGCCCCCGACGTCATGTACATCTACGAGACAGCTCTCGCGTTCGCGAGGATCGAGGGATCGGACGGCGTGCCCCGCGAGACTGTCATCGCGGCCCGCATGCACGCTGGCGCCGGCGACGTCGAAGGCGCGATACGAGACTACGAGCAGGCGGTCGCCACCTCGATTGGTCCCCCGATACTCCCCAACGGCCTTTTCGTGGGCGAAGCAGACCAAGCGGCCCTGGCTGAGCCCCCCGACCCTCCGACCGAACTCATGGCGGATGCTCCTGTCTCGATTGCCGAACTCGACGGCGAAATCCTCGCTTACGTGAGCGGAGGTGAGTGATACATGAGCCACAAGCGCGCAGGACTCTCCGGTATGTCGTGTGTGGCAGCCGTACTGGGCGCGGCATTCATGGCGAGCCCTATCCTGGATGCCGAGGAGCCCAACCGCCTGTCGCAGATCCTCGCCGGGGATGCCTTCGACCAGCTTGGTCAGCACGGCCGATCGGTCACGCTCTACCTGGCTGCGGCCCAGGCTAGGTCCTGGGACGAAGCCCACCCGTTGCTCCGGAGAATCTGGCGGGAGTACCCTGATTCGACCGCTGTTGACATGGCTTACGCCTTCGCCGCGCGGCGCTATCGTGATAGGGGGCAGACAGAGCAGGCCATCCTCTACTTCGACAAGGCCCTCGAGGCGGCCCGCGAACGGGGCCGGCCATGGACCGACATCCTCATTCGGGAACTGGAGAAGCTCCGACTCCTTTACGCCCAGGCCCCCGGGCCTCCACAGCCGCAGCCTGCGGGGGCACCGGAGGTACTGCCCGTTCCGCCTGTTGGTGATGTTGGGGAATGGGTCGCTACGACGGGCATCCCGGTGGCCGTGTCCGTTGGGCCCGACGCCGTGGTGATGATAGACGTGGAGGTTGTGGAGCCGAGGGTCATCGTGCCTGCTTCCTTTGTCGTGAAGCAGGATCTGGTCGCCACTGGCGCGTCGCTCCGACTGAAGGTGGAGCCCGGTATTAAGCACGAGGTCCAGTTTGTAGACGCGGATGGGACGGCCGCGGTGGCTCGATCCTCGCAGTTTGCGCCTGATGAGCAAGGGTGGCGACAGGTCGGTATTGAATTCGCAGAACTCCCCAATAGCGGGCCGGGCAACTTCGTCATGGAGCGGCTTTCTACGATCGGCGTCTACCTGGCGTGCAGTCGGATGCAGGCGGGCGCGAAGGTCCGGGTTCTACTGTCTGATCTCGTGCTGCGGCTCGGCGATCCCGTACGAATGGCTGATGCACCCGAAGGCGACGCAGCCTTCGAGCGGCGGCCAACCAATACCGACGAGAGCGGGGCGACGTGGATGCCCTTCGGGGTCACAGTTGGTGAGGAGATCGAGACCGTTCACGATGGTCCGACGAGCATGCGGCTTTCCACCGTCATCGACGAGCTTGGCGGGAGGGGATCGGGCGGCCATGCCAACCTCATCCCGCCTGCCGATGCGCCGTGGTTGGGCGGCCGACTCGTATTCTGGTGCTTCCCCAGGGATATTGCTTTCCTGCCTGTCATCGTGAACTCGAAGAACAAGGTGCAGCTCAGTGCCGTGCTCGGTCCCGAAGACCTCAAAGTGGGGCAATGGAACCGGGCAGAGATCCTCTTCGAGAAAGCTCACCAGACGACCACGACGCAGGGCGAGACCTTCGGCGAGATCGCGTCGGTCATCTTCGTGCCGCACACGAGCTGGGACCTCCAGCATGAGTACCTCAAGGAACCGGGCGAGTACGTCTGGTACATCGACGATGTCCATGTCGAGGGCGACGGGCCGGTGAGACTGGAGCGGGCCGTGAAATCGATCCTCGACCTCGGGCTGGAGATGGCCTGGTCGGTCAAGGGCAACTGCACGATAGAGCCCGAGGCGGAGACCGTGGACATGGGCGAGGGCTCGGCCCGCCTGACGGTTGAGCTTGACGACACCGAGGGCTCCGGCGGCAGCGCCATCGCCAGGCCCCCAGATGGTCGTCCATGGCCTGCGACCGGGATCGCTTTCACCTGTCTGGCGGCCACAGCCCCCGTGCTCAGCGTGTTCGCGCAGGATTCTGACGGCACCAGTGTGGCGTGGACCGTGGACGACACGCACCTGGTGTTGGGGGAATGGAGTGTGGTGACGCTGTCACCGGAGGGCCGGGTCAACATCGGCGGCGGCGACGAGGTGATGAACGACATCGTCCTTCTGGTTGTCGGTTGCCACAGGGGGAAGCTCCCTGCCCACTCGGTACTCCCTCCCCTTGGTCCGGTCACGTGGTACCTGGACAGCTTCACGATCACCAATGACCAGCCCATCCCGGTCAAGCCGCATCCTGCCCGGCCCCAAGCCGGCCAGGCCGTCCGCGACGACACGGGTCTCCCCCTCGCGTGGGTCGGTTACGGCCGTGCTGCCGTCGAGAGAGAGCTGGTCGTCGTGCGGGAGGGAGCGTACTCAGTCAAGCTCACGGTCTCCCCTGGGCGACCCGGGTCCCGCCGGTTGGCCGTTGTAGAAGGACGCCTGCCCCAGCCACGGGAGACCAGCGAGATCAGCTTCTGGCTCTGGCCCACGGCACGGGGGCCACTGACGCTTACGGCGACAGACACAGGCGAACAGGTGGCTCTGTGGACCATCCCGGCGGACGACCTGGTGGCCCAGGATTGGAACCAGATCAGCCTCAGTCTGAGCAACGCCCGGGTGGTGGACGGCGAGCAGACGCCCCAGCCCATTCCTCCCGAGCAGTTTGGACCCGTGAGGTACATCAGGTTCGCCCTGTCCGCCTCCGTTGACTCGCCGCAGGAGCGACGCACCTGGTACATCGACAGCGTGAAGCTGATGGAGAGGGAAGAGGGGTCATGAGACGATCGCAGCGCGGCTTCACCCTCATTGAGCTGCTCGTGGTCGTCGCGATCATTGCCGTGCTGGCGAGCATCCTGTTCCCCGTCTTCCAGCGGGCCAGGGAGTCGGCCCGGCGGACCAAATGTGCTGCGAACCTGAAGCAGTTGGGGTTGGCGCTGCAAATGTACGCCTCGGACTACGATGACCTGATCCCGGCCACCTTCGGCGCTCCCCACCACATGATCTGGCGCGACGATCTCGGTGCAGTCGCCCATGGCCGCCTGATGCCGTACGTAAGGAACCTGTCCATCTTCTTCTGCCCCACCGCCACGGGAGTCAAGGAGGACAGCAACCCCGGCGGCAGGGGATGGGGCGGGGGCTTGGGCGGTGCGTGGTGCAACTACCTCTATCGGAACGCTCAAGCCGACAGCTCCATCGTGCTCGACGACAACGAAGGCCTGGCCATGATGATGGACTACAACAACCCGGGCGAGAGCGGCACGGCCTCCAAGAGCCACAACGAGGATTTCGTCAACATCCTGTGGGCGGATGGACACGTCAAGGGCTACAGCAACTCCGACCGCTCGCTCTCAATTGAGCACCACGAGATAAAGGGATGGGGCGCTGCCTTCTGCGCCGTCTTCGTGCGCGCCGATGGGAAGGGCTAGCCGCCCCCCGTCTTGGTCCTTTGGTCCCGCTCTCCCCTGTCGTGAGCTCCCCCTCACGTTCTCCTCCGCCAGTAGGACAGGCGTCCCGCCTGTCGCGATCCCGAAGGGATCGCCGCTCTGGCCGTCCGTCGCTGCCGTCATTCCGTCTTCTGTCTCCTCTCCTCTCTTCTCTCTTCCGAGTTCCGTGTTCCGCCGTCAGCCGTTCCTGGGAGCGCAGGGCGCCCTCTCCCGACCGCCTCGCTCCACCTCGTCGGGGCTGAAGCCCCTCGTACACGTCCCACCCCGGCAGCGCCGTCGGCCGCTTCCATCGCCCTGCCGCTCTCTGTGTCTCTGTAGTTAGCCGTCGCTGTTGTCGTTCCCCTGACTCCTGAATCCTGACTCCGGCCGTTGCCCCCGTCATTCACCCCAGCAACTGCAGCAGCCGTCGGCGGCTCTCCAGGATGTCCTCGGGCGACGCCCGGTCGGGGTTCAGCTCCAGGCACAGCACGCCCCGGTAGTCAATTCGTCTGAGAGCCTCAATGATGGGCGGCCAGTCGATCTGTCCCGTCCCGATCGGGATATGATCGTGAACGCCGTCATAGTCGTGGACGTGCAGGTGGAAGAGACGCTGCCCGACGTGCTCGATCAGGCCGGCTATCGACCCGAACTCCCGGTACCCCGCTCCATCGTCGAATGAGACGTGGCCCACATCCAGCGTGAGCCCGATCTGCGGCGTGTTGGCCCGCAGCGCGAGTTCGTAGCTGTGCGTCAGCTCCAGACCGATCCTCACCCCGGCCGCCTGGGCTGCGTGGTTGAGATACCCAAGATGCGTGGTCAGGGGGTCTCCTGATCGCTCTCCGCCTTGCCCGAGGTCCTCGACGTGCATGGTCACTGTTGTGGCGCCGATGTCGCCCGCGAACTGAACAGCCCGGTGCAGTTCGTCGATGGCGTTACGACCCGAGGCCTGGTCAGCCGGCGCAGCCGATAGGGGTGTCGCAGCATGGAGATCGACTGAGGCGAAGGCCGACAGCTCGTCCCGCAACCGGGCTACCTCGTTGGGCCTCGCGTCGGCGACATCGAATCCCTGCCACACACCCGGTTGCCCGGCGCACGTCCAGAAGGCAACGGCCTCGAATCCCTCCCGCCACAGCCAACCGAGCTGGTCCCTGAAGTCCAGGAGCTGACCGATGCGCCACACCATGCAGCCGATCTGCATCGCGAAATCGCCTCCGGGGACGG
>CBFDAZ010000145.1:0-9578 GCA_965602825.1 uncultured bacterium | reverse complement strand
GTTGAGTTCGTGACGCATCGAGTGGGGACATTCCGCAGTGAGGCGTGCGGCGTGGCGGACTTCGATGGCGATGGCCGGCTGGATATCGTGTCCGGACCGTACCTGTACCTCGCGCCGGAGTGGACACCGGTCGAGATCCGCGAGATCAGTGGATCAGTGGACGATCAGGGCAAGGGGTACCTGGACGATTTCATGAACTTGCCCCTGGATGTGGATGGCGACGGCAAGACCGATGTCATATCCGGTGCCTGGTTCGCACAGCAGGTAGCGTGGTACCGCAACACGCTGGGCGCCCCGGGCAACTGGCCGGAGCAGGTAGTGGACCGCGGCGGCAACTTCGAGTCCGGCGATCTGGTGGACATCGACGGTGACGGGGAGCCCAACGAGATCATGCCGCACACGCAGCAGACGGTGTGGTTCGAGCGGGGGGCCGTGGCGTCCGGCGCGCAGGGGCTGGTGAAGCACGTCATCTCGGCCAAGGCGATGGACTTCGGTTGCGGCGTCGGCGACATCAACGGAGATGGCCGCCCGGATGTGCTGCGTCCCAATGCCTGGTTCGAGGCGCCAGCCGATCTGCGTGGCGGGGAATGGATCGAGCACCCCTGGGCGTTAGGCGGCAAAGACGGAACGGTGGACCACACACCACAGATCCTGGTCTGCGACGTCAACGCGGATGGCCTGAACGATGTAGTCACCAGCAACGCCCATAAGCACGGGATCTTCTGGTACGAGCAGGAGCGCGAAGGCCAGGCGATCGAGTGGAAGCAGCATGTCATTGACGATACGTGGTCACAGCCCCACAGCCTGGCACTGGGCGACCTGGACGGAGACGGCGACCTGGACTTCGTGACGGGGAAGCGTTTCATGGCCCACAACGGGGGCGACCCGGACCCCTTCGGTCCGCTGGGCGTCTACTGGTACGAGCTGCGCCGAGGGCCGGCCCCGGCGTGGGTCAAGCACGTCGTCTCCCACGGCCAGGGCATCGGTTCAGGCGTGAACCTCTGCGTCGTTGACCTCGACAGCGACGGAGACCTGGACATCGTCGTCACCGGCAAGTGGGGCGGTCCAGCCTGGTTCGAGAGCAAGCGGATCGAGTGATCCCATGGGCACCGTTCAAGCGCGCGCCAACTGCACCTTGACTCGGCCTGCTTCTGGTCCCGCGAACGCTGAGAACGGACGAGAGAGGTAGTCACATGAGCCAAACAGCTTCAGAGAAGCGCTCACGTCGCCGGTTCCTGAAGGACACCGGCCAGCTGGCGGCCGCTTCGGCCCTGGCGGCCGTGGCGCGGACGCCCGTCCATGCTGCCGAGGACAACACGATCGAGGTTGCCCTGGTCGGCTGTGGCGGCCGGGGCACGGGAGCGGCGGCGAACGCTCTTGCCACCACAAGCGGCCCGACCAGGCTGGTGGCGATGGCCGACGTTTTCGAGGACCGGCTCGAGTCCAGCCGGCAAGCCCTGTCGGAGCGCTTTGGCGACCAGGTGGACGTTCCCCCCGAGCGGGAGTTCCTGGGCTTCGGTGCATACAAGGACGCGATCGATTGCCTGGACCAGGATGGTGTCGTCATCCTGGCCACGCCCCCAGCCTTCCGGCCGGGCCACCTCGAGTACGGGGTTGACCGGGGCCAGAACGTCTTCATGGAGAAATCGTTCGCCGTCGATGCACCCGGCGTTCGGCGGGTGCTCAAGGCGGGCGAGGTGGCGACCCAGAAGAATCTGAAGGTTGTCGGCGGATTGATGAGCCGCCACTACGCGCCGCTGCAGAATGCGGTGGACCAGATCCACGACGGTCTCATTGGCGAGGTCATCACCTGTTGGGCCTACCGCGTCCACGGCCCCGTGGACTTCAAGCCAAGGGCCGAAGGGATGACCGAAATGGCCCACCAGATCCGCAACTACAGCAACTTCACTTGGCTCAACGGCAGCTTCCTGCTGGACTGGCTGATCCACAATCTCGACGTCTGCTGTTGGGTCAAGGACGCCTGGCCCGTATCCGCCCAGGGCCAGGGAGGACGCCAGCTCCGCGCCGAGCCCGACCAGTTGTTCGATCACTATGCGGTGGAGTACACCTTCGCCGACGGTACGCGGCTACTCGCTCAGGGCCGGCACATGGTCAACTGCTGGGGCTTCTTCGGTGACGTGATCCACGGCGCGAGTGGATCGGCCGTCCTGGGTGAGGGCATTCCGGAGCCCCGTATCTACGGAGGGCACAAACAGACGCAGGAGGCTCTAATCTGGGAGCACGAGGGACCCAGGCCCAGTCCCTACGACGTCGAGCACGAGGTGCTCTTTGAGGCCATCCGCCAGGACCAGCCACACAACGAGACGGAGCGCTGCGCCTATGCAGCGATGACCGGCATCCTTGGGCGCATGGCCGTCGAATCGGGCCGCGAGGTGACCTGGGAGGAGGCCCTCGCATCGGAGCTCGAGTTGGCACCGGGCCTGGACGACTTCACCATCGACGCCGATCCGCCCGTCATGCCTGACGCCGAAGGCCATTACCCGGTCGCCAGGCCAGGTTTCACGGAGGCGCTCTAAGGGGTGCCTGTGGTGGGTTGGTCGCCTTGAGCAGACCCCCACAGAGACACACCTTGCCCCCTATTCCTCCGGCCAGTACCGCTCGGTGATGACCTTCTCGGTAGTGAAGAAGTCAATCACCGCCTTGCCCTGAGCCTTGGTGTCGGCGAAGATGGAGGCCTTCATGCCGCCGAAGGGAAGCGGGGCCACCGGGGCCGGGATGCCGACGTTGATGCCGATCATGCCGGCTTGGGTTTCGAGCTTGAACGTCCTGGCGTGACGGCCGTTCTGGGTGTAGATCGAGGCTCCGTTGCCGTACTCGTGGTCATTGATGATCCGGATCGCGTCCTCCAGGGAGGCCGCCCTGAGGATCACCACCACGGGCCCGAAGATCTCCGTGCGGTGAACCGTCATCCCCGGCTCGACATCGGTCAGGACGGTCGGGCCGATGAAGTGCCCCGCCTCGCAGCCCGCCACGGTCAGCTCCCTTCCGTCGAGGGCCAGCGTCGCGCCCTCGGCGACACCGGCCTGGATCATCTCGAGGATGAACTCCTTGGCCGCGGCCGAGATGACGGGGCCCATCACCATCGCCTCGTCGGCCACGCGCGGATCGAGTGGATCGGCCACGATCACCTCGCGGGACGCTGCGATGAAGGCCTCCGTTACGGTCCGGTACACATCGTCCCCCACACAGACGATGGCTGACGACGCCATGCACCGCTGACCGGCGCATCCGTAACACGACGTGATCATGTTGCGGATCATCGGGTCGAGCTTGGCGTCGGGCATGGCCACGAGGTGGTTCTTCGCACTGCCGAGGGCCTGGCAGCGCTTGTTCCCCTCGGCGCAGCGCGCGGCAATCTCGCGGCAGACGCGCGACCGGCCGACGAAGGAGATCCCCTTTACGGCCGGGGCGTCGAGCAACCGCCCGGCGGCCACCCGATCCCCGTGCACTACGTTGAACACGCCCGGCGGGAATCCGCACTCGTCGATCAGCTCCCCCAGCCGGCCCATGCTGCAAGGTGTCTGCTCCGAGGGCTTGACGACATACGTATTGCCTGCGGCCAGGGCATAGGGGAAGAACCAGAACGGGACCATCAGCGGGAAGTTGAAGGGCGCAATCATCCCGAACACCCCGAGCGGCAGGCGGAGCACCTCCCCGTCGATGTCCGCCGAGGCGCCGACCAGCTTGTCCCCCTGGCCCAGGACGGGCATGCCGAACGCGACCTCGGTATTCTCGATCGCCCGCTTGACCTCGGCCCGGGAATCGGGCAGCGACTTGCCGTTCTCCTCGCTGACCAGCCGCGCGAGCCCTTCGGCCTCGGCGCGGAGTCGCTCGACCAGGAGGAAGAGCAACTCGCACCGCCGCGCCGGTGGCGTGGCGCTCCACTCGCTGAAGGCCGCCTCGGCTGCCGCGACCGCTCGGTCGGTCTCGGCCGGCGCCGAGAGCGGGACCTGGGCGATGCTCCGGCCAGTCGCCGGGTTCGCCACGTCCAGGGCGCCCCGACTCTCAGCCTCGATCCACTGTCCGCCGATGTAGTTCCGCAGGGCCGCTGTGGACATGCGCTCATCCTCTCGACGTTCGTTGCGTGTGGATCATCTCCGGCCGGTCGGCGGACGCGGCAGGACCTACCATGCGACCATCGCGTCCTCGAACAGCGCCGTCAGCTCTTCCTCCCCGATCGGTCGCGGCGCCAGCTTCATGACCCGATGCTGCGGCAGCGTTCCCTGCACCAGCGCGGGGATGTCGTCCCCTGTATAGCCGACGGCTTTCAGGCCGTTGGGGACGCCGAGGCGCTGCATTAGGGAGGTCACCTGATCTGCGAGGATCCTCCCGGCGTCGGCGGGATCGGCACTCGACACATCGGCGCCCATGAGCTCCGCCGCGCGCAGATGGCGCTCCGGCCAGGCCGGGCCGGCAAAGCGGAATGCGGCCGGGGCGTTGAGAACCACCGAGATCCCGTGAGGAATCAGCGGCTCCTCGACCACGTAACCCGGCGGGTGGTAATCCCGTACCATCCCCGACACCGGATAGGACATGCCGTGAGGCACCTGTACGCCCGCATTCCCGAAGCCGATGCCTGCATACGAGGCTGCCAGCAGCATCCCGCCCCGCGCCTCGTCGTCTTCAGGATCCTCGACAGCGCGAGGGAGATACCGGGCCCCGAGGCGCACGGCCTCGGCCGACCAGACATCGCTGATCGGGTTCGATCCCTGGTATGCCGGGCGCAGAAGCGGCCGATCCGCTGCGGCGCGTTGGCTGTAGGGCAGGGCAGTGTAGGACTCCAACGCGTGGCAGAACACGTCCAGGCCCGTCGAGGCAGCGACGAACGGAGGCATCGTCCGCGTGTTATCGGGATCGACCAGCCCCAGCGTCGGCTTCAGGCCCCGGCACGCAATGCCCGTCTTGGCGCGCATCTCGCTCATATCGAAGATGACGACCCCCGTGGTCTCACTCCCGGTGCCGGCCGTCGTCGGGATGGCTATCAGCGGCTTCAGCGGCCCTGGCACCGGCTTCCCCCGCCCGATGGGCGCGTTCACGTAGTCGAGGAAGTCGGCCGGGTAGCTTGAGTACAGGTTGGCCGCCTTGGCGGTATCGATGCTCGATCCGCCGCCCACGGCGACAAACGCGTCGAACGGCTCCGCCTCGGGGAAGGCGATCGCTTCCCAAAGCGATTCGTCGGTCGGCTCGATGTGAACGCGGTCGAACACGGAGAACGCCAGGTTCTCCCGAGTGAGCGACTCCAGCACGGTGGCCACGGGCGGGAGCGTGCTGAGAGTCTGATCGGTGACCACCATGGCCCGGCCCACGCCCATGTCAGCGAGGTCCATTCCGACCTCGCGCGTCACGCCGGGGCCGAAGCGGATGCTGGCCGTGGCCATCTCGAACGCGGTCTCCGTGTCCATGTCATCCCCCTTCGTCACGAGGGCAGCGTTCAGTTCGCCGTCGCCCTGGTGGACTTCGGCCTGCCGACGCCCGACTCGTGCGCGCCGCGTATCTTGGCCCCATACTCGGCCAATCCCTCTGTCAGGCGGGCCTTCGCAACCGGCTCTGCGCGCAGTGCCACCGTTGGTGTCATTGGGTGGGCGCTTCCAGCCGATAGACGTGCCGCTCGTACGGCCCAAAGCCATCCGACCACGAGCCATCCGAGGCGCCTAGCTCCCGTCCCTCGAACACAACCTCGACCTCTCCGGCGGCCCCCGGCAGAGCGAAACGAGCATCGACCCGCGTGCCTTGGGTGTTGATTGCCAGGACCCAGAGACGACCCTCGTGCGCGAAACCCTTCGACAGGACGTTCGGCTGATCGCACGAGACCGTCGGCGCCGGATCGAGGCTTGAGATGGCCGGGGTCAGGGCGTCCACCTCAACGCACAGAGCGCGCATCTCCTCAAAGCACTCCCTCGTGCGGGGGATCTGGGCGAAGTAGTAGATGCCGCGGGCGCCCTCGATCAGGCTACCGTAGACCATGCAGGACAGCTCGCGCGGCGAGGGCTCGCGGTCCATCCAGTAGGCGTAGCCGGTGCCCTGGAGCCACATCCAGACCGGCTTGTTCTCCTCCATCGCGGCGGCCTTCATCCTGCGGACGGCGTTGATCGCGGCGCTCGGCGAGCTGTGGGGGATCGGGTAGACGTCGGTGGAGTAGATGTCACCCGTATGGCCTTCGAGCTTGCTGCTGAGGTAGTTGATGAGAGCGGGATGGGCGGGATCAAGCTCCCGGGCCATCCGGTAGCGGGCATCGGCCTCCGCGAAGCGCTCGCCGCTGGGTTCATCGTACACATACCAGCAGAGCAGGGCCGGATGGTCCCTGAGCGTCTCGATATGCTGCGCGAACTGGTCGCGAGGGATGCGGCCGTCCAGCCAGGGGATGATCCGCAGGCCGACCCGCGCGCAGCGGTCGAAGATCTCGGTCAGGCGCTCGGTGGTCACGCCCGGTTTGACCTGGAAGCAAACGTCGCGGAAGCCCGATTCCGCGACGAAGTCCAGGATATCAAGGTCGTCGATGAACTCCAGGCCGAGCGAATGCTGGATGTAGGGCTGGCCATCGAGGAGGAAGCGGGCGTGGGCATCGATCCCGGCCTTCGCTGCCTCGACAGGCCCGGTCACAGCCCGGCCGGCGGCGATGTCCGGCGTGCGGCGTGGCGGGGACCAATCCACAAGACGTTCGCGCTCGGCAAGGGCCTCATCGCCGAAGGCCGGGTGGAACTCGGTTGTGGGCTCCTCGAGGCCCTGAAGCTGGACGGCATCGATCCGGAGCTTGCCGGGGGCCTGCGGAGCGATGACCACCGTCGCCCGTTCGCCGGCGGGAATGTCGGGCAGCGCGGCCTGGGTCCAGTCGCGGCCAACCTCGACCCGAGTACTCCGGCCGCCGCACTCCAACGTCACAGGCAAGCTCTCCTCGTCAGACTGCAGCCAGGCCGACAGCACGCAGGAACCTATGGCCTTCGGCGCGGTCACCCAGACGGAGTACGCCTTCAGCAGCGGGAGATCGGGCGTGTTGTCGATGCAGAGGCTGGTCTGGCCGTGTTTCGCCGCGGTGGTGTCGAGGGAAAAGCGTTGGCGCCAGAGCTCCATGTCTGTTGCCCACGGCAGATGCCCCACGCCCCAGTGACCGCTACCCCAGGCGTAGGGCACGCCGACGCCGGGGATCTCGAAGCTCCCGTTCTTCAGGAAGTTCTCCCCGGGGTCCTGGGCTACCGTGCGGAGGTTCCGCAGGCGGAAGGTCGCCTTTCCCGCGCCGGTGCTCCACACCGAGAAGCGGAAGTGTGTCACCTGGTCCCAACCACCGGGCTCGTCCTCCGTCCCGAAGGCATCCAGCCGGAAGGTGCGCTCCGCCCAGGCCTCCGGCAGCGGGCCTCCGAGGAACCGCGCGTACCACCCGTTCGTGGTGCCGAAGTAGAGGCCGATGGTACCGGCGAGGCTTCCCTCCACCGCCGAGAGGTCGAAGGCGATGTGCCTCACAGCGGACAGATCCAGGGGCGCCTCCCAGTCCCAGCAGGCGCGGTCGTTCTCGCCCTGGAATTCGGCGTCGAGGGCGAGACAGGTCCTCCCATCTTCGAGGGTCTCGACGCGGACGGGCAAGCTCCCGAACTGCGGGGTCCAGTGGGCGCGAGCCGAGGCCGTGTCGGGATACGAGAAGGCCCCGAGTTCCTGACCGGCCGCCAAGTGAGCTGACAGCAGGACTGCTAGAGCCAGCAAGGCGATCATTGTGGCCTGACCTCCCGGGCGAAGAACCGCAGTGCTCCGTTCGACCCGCGGGGGCCCTCACCTGCCCGAGGAGAAGGGACCAGAGACGCGGAATCGGCCCAGGCATCTCACCATCTCGCGGTCCCCACAGGGAGGCGCCAGACCATGAAACGCAGGGAGATTCAGCCCGCATCCGTTCCCCGCCCGGTGGCGGAGTACGCCCAGGGCGTCGAAGTCCAGGGGGGCCGAACGCTGTTCATCGCGGGGCAGGTGTCGATCGATGCTGAAGGGCAGCTCGTCGGGGCGGGAGACATCCGGGCCCAGGCTCGCCAGGTGTTCCGGAACATCAAGGCCATCCTCGAGGAGGCCGGCGGGAGTATGGGCGACATCGTGAAGCTCACCACCTTCCTGACCAACATGGATGACTATGCCGGCTTCGTCGAGGTCCGCTCCGAGTTCATCCCCGCCCCCTACCCGGCCGCAACGCTGGTCGCGGTAGCGTCCCTGGTGAGGCCCGAGTGGCTGGTGGAGGTCGAGGCCATCGCGGTGCTGGGGTAGGCGGCCACAGAGCGGTCGGCTGTGGACTCGCCCGAAGGTGGGTCGGCCCACACGAAATGTGCTTTGTCCTTGGCCTTGCGTGCAGCCGCCGCTCAGGCAGCTCAGTTCCGGGGCATGATCAGTCCGAGGTCGACCGGGTCATCGGCGTCGGCGACGAACGCCCTGCGCCGCTTGTCGAACCGGATGGCCGTGGCACTGAGCGCCGCCCTGTAGGGTGCCCCGGCGACCAGGTCCTCAATCTCCCAGAAGCCCTCAGCGTTGCTGTGGGCCATGTCGGGCCTCGGCAGGCCGTCCAATAGCCAGTAGTCCTCGGTGTCCCCGGCGCCCACGGGTGCGCGGGTGAACGCCCTCACATGGACCCCCGCCACGGGCTGCCCTTGAGCATCGGCGAGCTGCCCCCTGGCGCTGGTCAGGGGCCGCAGCACCAGCTGGCACTCCCGCGTCGTCGGGTCCGTCCTCTGTGCGACATGCAGAGGCTCGTCGGGATGGGAGGCCAGGATCCAGAGGTCGTCGCTGGTCGGCAGCAGGCCCGTCAGAGCAAAGGCCCCTTTGCCGTCGGTGAGGGTCTCGATAGGAAACGCGGAGGGGATGATGGCCCGCAGCTTCGCGCCGGCTACCGGCTGGCCGTCTTCGCCGAACACCGTGCCCCGCAGCGTCCGTTGGGCTACAGCGACCCTCAGCGCGGGCAGTTCGCGTGTCTCGCCGGCGGTCAGCGTGATCTCCGGCCTGGCTTCATCCCGCCAGTCGTCGGTGAGGGCGAGATAGCCGAGGTTTGCCGAGAAGTGGACACGTAGGGGGAAATCGGCCGGCAGCGGCCCGATCCGCACCTCGCCCCGCTCATCCGTGGACGGACCTGGGGAGGTGTAGCCCGCCTCGACTAGCGACACCGATGTGGCCAGACCCGGTAGAGGCTTCCCCTCGGCATCGAGGGCCCTGGTGTGGATGGTGCAGGCTGGCGCGAGGCGGATCTCCAGCGGCTGCTCCGGCGGGGCCTGGATGGTCACCGCGCCCATCAAGCCGCCCGCGTCCTCTCGCGCCCAGATCGACCAACCCGTGTTGCCTCGAGGGGTGATGGCCCCCAGAGCCGGTAGGTACACCTGGAACGCGCCGTTGGCGTCGGTGGTCGTCGAGTAGCAGTTGTCGAGGTTCGCCTCCACCAGCCGCGTCTCGCTGGCGACTCCCTGGAGCACGCCGACCCGGGCGCCGGCGACCGGCTGGCCCGCGTCGTCGATCACCGTGCCGGTGACCCACGGGGGCTTCGACCGGTCCGTCTCGGCGGGGCCCGCAACGGTCCGGATGTGCAAGAGGCCAACAGCAGC
>CBFDAZ010000144.1:0-9698 GCA_965602825.1 uncultured bacterium | reverse complement strand
AACAACGCGATTCACTGTCAGACCTGGTGCTCGTACGTGGCGACGCTCGTGGCCGCCAATCAGATCACCCCGCTTGAGTTGCTGCGGATCCTCAAGTCGGTCCACGACCAGCTAGCTTACCTCGAGATCGTCACCAACGGGCACGCCGGGAATTGGCCCACCATCGGTATGCAGGGCATGTTGACGTGCGTGGGTACGTTTCCCGTCTTCCGCGATGCCGACCGTTTCGCCGACTACTGCACGAGGGAGTTCGCCAAGCAGATCGCCGCGCAAGTCCTGCCCGATGGCGTCCAGGATGAGCTGACACCTCACTACCACCGTGTCGTCATCAACAACCTGCTGAACGCGCTCCACTGGCTTCGCGTCTTGGACCGTGACCTCGACCCGGCGACGATGGCTACACTGGCCAAGATGCTCCATTACACCCAGCAGGCCACCGTCCCCGACGGCAGCAAACAGGTAGCCTTCAACGACTCCGACCCCGGCGTCGGGGGGGGCTATGCCGCCAGGCTGGCCGATATGGGCCTGTCGGAGATGGTGACGCCTCCGGAGAACCTCGGGCCCGAGGTCTTCCCATACGCCGGCGTGGCCTTCCTGCGCCAGCAGCAGGACGTGGGCGATCTCTACCTGGCCTTCGACGCCGGCCCGTACGGACGCAGCCATCAGCACGAGGACAAGCTCGGGTTCTGGCTGTTCGCGTACGGCCGAAACCTCATCGTCGACCCGGGGCGCCACCTCTACGACTGGTCCGAGCGATCCTACTACCCCTACCTGAAGAGCACGGCCGCACACTCGACCATCCGGGTTGACGGCCAGGACCAGCACAGCCGCGGCCGGCGCGACACCTGGATCGCGAAGCAGCCTCTCGACCTCGGCTGGCAGGTGGCGGATGGCGAGACGCGAGCCTCGGGCGTGTACGCCCTCGGCTACGGGCAGAAGAACGAGATCGATGTGGTGCATCGACGCGAGATTGTCTTTGCGAGAGACCGCCTCTGGGTGGTGTTCGACGTGGTGGAGGGCGAGGGGGAGCACCACCTCGAGTCTCGCTTCCAGTTCGCCCCTGGCGACCTCACCATTGACGGCGCCGCCGCATACACCGACTTCCCCGATGCGAATCTGCTGCTGTTAACGCGTGCCACGGCGCCGTTTGCGGATGTCCACGTCGAGAAGGGCCAGGAGAACCCGCGCGGCGGCTGGTATTCGGACCGCTACAACCAGATCGAGCCGGCGCCGGCACTGTCGATGTCCCTGCGGACGAAGTTGCCGTGGCGCGCGGCGACGCTGCTCTTCCCATACAGGGGCACGGACGCCCCGGCCGCCGAGTTCAGCTTCGACGGCCGCCACGCGACAATCCGCGGGGCTGAGCTGGGCGCGGGGGAGATCGAGGTGCAGTGCCTGCTGCCGTGACGGACGCCCCGTCGAGGCTACTCGCCCGCCTTGGTCGCCTGGGCTAGTGCCGTGTCAGCCGCGATCCCCATGGTATCACCGAATCGCCCTCCCGGCACCTCGCCGTTCGCCCCTCTCCCGCTGGGGCGGTGTGGTGGGTGCTGGGAGAGGGGTCTGAAGGTGAGGGTGCCGTAAGGCCCTTGCGGCCGTTCCCGCTGTTGGCAGCGGCGGCGCAGGACAGACCGGGCAACCCAACACCCGGAGCCCGTCTGGTCGTCAGGCTGGGAGCGCTGTGGTGAATGGCTTGAGCGTTGGGGGCTGTGACGAGGACTGCCGTCTCGAGGCTGGTTCATGACGCGGGCGCAGTCACCTCAATCGCTTCAGGGGAGTGGCTGAACACTGTCAACGCGCAGATGGTCGTTCACGTACCACCGGACCCTCACCCGGTCTCCGGCCTTCAGACGGGAGATCTGCCCCACCACCTGCGTATCGGGCCCGCCGCCGTCTCGGGGAGCGCCGCCTCGCCATTCGGGTATGTAGCGGCTGACCTTGCCGGAATCCGACCTCACCTCGACCCACGCCCGCCCCGTGGCGATCACCGTGCCGAGGACGACTCCCCGCGCAATGATAATGCGGTCATCGGCGGCCCTGGTATCGGGCGGGTCACTCGGCTGTTCAGCGGCGTCGGCAGAGGCGCCCGCCGCCCGCACGGTCACGGCCACATCCTGCTGGGCGAACTCCGTCCGGTCTACCACTGTGAGCGTGAATACATAGGTGCCCGCCTTACTGAGGCCGGTCACCTGGGTGTCGCGTCCGCCTTGCTTCCCGAATGCGGGTTCGGCCCCCGCTGGCTGGCTCTTCACGCGCCACCAGTGTGTGATGACGTCCCCATCGGGGTCGCTCGTCATGGCCGACAGCGACGTTTCGGCGTCAGGCAAGGCGATGTCTGCAGGTGTCGCCTTCGCCTCCCGGATGACCGGTGTCGTGTTCTGCGGGTAGACCGGCACGGTAAGTGTCTCGGACACAGTGTGCGTCGGGTCGCTTGCCTCGAACGCGAACACGTAGTCACCCGGGACAGTGATGTTGCTCGCCTGGCACTTCTGCTCGTCCGGCGTCTCCAGGTTGGCTGCGCCGCCCGGGGGTTGTCTGACGGTGCTCCAGTGGTACGTGAGTGGATCGTCCTCGAGATCGTGAGCCCCACCAATCAGGATTGTGGTGTCCTGCGGCAACGTGACCAGCACCGGAATGCGGTTGTGCACGTCAATCAGCCTCGGCGGCTGATTCGCCGTTAAGACGTTCAGCAGGACATCCCGCACCACCTCATTCGCACCGTCGGTCACCGTCAGCTTGAAGGCGTACTGACCGGGCGTCGTCAGTCCCGTGACCGGTGTAGTCGCCGCCTGGTTGTCTGTTAGTGAGGCGGCTGCCCCCTCCGGTTGACCGACGACGGACCAGGAGTACGACAGAGGGTCGAGTTCCGGGTCCTGTGCGGTGGCCGCGAGGGTCGCCTCGCTGGCTGGCGAGGTCAGATAGTTCGGTTGTGCTTGCCAATCGATGAGTGTCGGCGGGAGCTTCTTGCCGCCGTGTGGATAGACCGTCAGCACGCCGTTCGACGGCACATCAACTGCAAAGGAGACATCGGCCTCCACGGTACGCCTACCGAGTTCCGTGTAGGGCCTTGTGCCGACCGACTGCGAGACTCCGTAGTCGCCCGTCGGCAGGCCTGCAAGCGCCACCGTGCGATATTGGTGAGGCGGCGTGGTGTTGATCAGAACCACCGTTGTGCGTCCGGCATGGACGAAGGCCAGAGCACGGATCGCCGGGTCGCTCGATGCGGCTTCGATCCGAACCGCGCCAGGCCGGACGTAGTGCATGACCTGGCGGAAGTTCCAGAACTGCTTGCCCCGGCTGAACGAACTGCCGTTGCGGTGGAGGTAGTAGTTCTGGCGTGGCGAGGGACCACCCAGACCGTAGATCGACCAGTAGGAGACTCCGCCGATCGTGAGGTCGTCGTAAAGGTGGTCCATTCTCAGGTTCATGAACTCCGTCTGAGCCGTATCCATGCCGTGCTGTCGGGCGAAGTCGTGGATCTTGACCATCGAGTCCTGGTTGTCTTTGCCATACCAGTGGTAGCTGAGGACATCGACATACTTCCACACATCGAGGTCGTCTTTGGCTGCCTGGATGTAGTTCCAGGTGACCCGTGCGTTGATGCCGTCTGAGAACTGACCTCGCGTCGGCAGCCCGAGGGCGGCCATCCTCGCGCCCAGCACCTTCGTCATTTCGGCGACGACCGCCGGCTTGAAAGCGTTGTGGTTCCCGGCCTCGTTGCAGATCGCGTAGTGGTTGGTGTCGATGCCGTACTTACTCTTGAGATATAGCATGAAGGAGGTCGCGTACTCGGCGTACTCGCCGGGGCTGTGGAGAAGGAACGCGGGCACACTGCCGGTGCTACCACCATCGAAGAACGATGGGCTGAGCCACAGCTCGAAGGGGTCGCCATTGGCTTCCACACGCTGCTTGAACGGCAACACGTAAGCCCTGACGAATCTGTCCGCATCGGCGACGTTGAGCCGCGACATGTCGGTGTCGTCGGGGTCGCCGTTGTCGTTCTCCCACTCCCATCGTCGCATCTCGCTCCGGTTGCCGTTCGGTTGCTGCCACCGCAGTCGCGTGATCCCCAGGTTGTTGACCGCATCCTCGATGAGTTGCTCACGCTGCTCGGCACTGCCGCCCAAGTAGTGCGGGTTGCAGCTCCAACCGCGGATCGTCTGGTACTGGACGGACGGATCGAGGGTGACGGTCGCGTCCGGTTGCGCGCCTGACCGGCACGCGCCTGTCACGATCGCCAGCCCTGCGACGAAGCACAGCCGCGCGATCCGTGTGTGCATAGCGCATCTCCTCTCACGGCGCAAGCATCGCGTCTGGTGCTGCACGTAGCGCCGTCCCGCGCGGTCTCAGGTTCACGCCCGGCCCACAGGACTCCTTGCATGCCTCGGTCCCAGCAAGAGGAACCAGACCAGCCCGAACATGGTCACAGCACCCCCTATCGCGAACGGGGCAACGGATGCCCACTCCCAAAGCCAGCCACCGATGAACGAAGCAGGGAACACGATCGCCCCCAGCGCGGAGTAGTAGACGCCGATGACGCGTCCCCGGTTGGCTCCTTCCGCCAGATCCACAATGAGGGCCTTCCGGGCGGTCTCACCGATGTGCCGGAGCCCAGCCACTACGAACACCACCACCAGCCACTTCGCCGCAGGCATCAGCGCCAGGCCCAGCGGGAAGGCGGCAAAGAAGAAGTACGTGATCGCAATGAAGGGCCGCCGGCTGGCCTGACCCGCCCGGTCGGCCAGTCTGGCAACCGGGACGAGGAGAACCGCTGATGTCACCGTCTCGAGCGACTGCAGCAGCCCAAACTCCAGCGCGGACCCTCGCATCACGTTGAGCACGTACAACACAACGAACATGCCTGACATCCCCATGCCGAAGCGCACCAGGCAGTCTGCCACGAGAAGGCGCCTCAATTCGGGCCCCATGCCACGCCATGCATGGCGCACGCCGGATTGGCGTTCACGTGTCTCGGGCACCGGCATTCGGTAGTAGCGCCGCTGGAGCCAGACGGCAGTCAGCGTCAGCACCAGAGTGATGAACAGGCTCACCCGAACGCCGCGGACCAAGCCGAGCCACACGATCACCGCCCCACCGATCGGAGGGGCCAACATCCCCGGCAGCGACCCCAGCACCCCTTGCACGGCCATTCCGGTCGCACGTCGGCGACTCCGCAGTGCGTCCCCGATCAGCGCCAGGGAGCCCATGAAACCGAAGCTCCCGCTGGCGGTGAGGAGGACCAGGCCCGGTAGGAACATCCACCACGTCGGGGCCAGCATGTGCAGAACGCAGCCGGCCGCCGCCAACCCACTGGCCAGCACCATGGCACGGCCCCGGCCCAGGCGATCGCTCAGAAGGCCTCCCAGGTACGGGAATACGACCCAGAGAAGTGCGCTAATGGTCCCGAACGCGCCGATCATCAGCCCGCGGGCGCCCAGAGCCTCGAGAACCTTGGGGAGGTAGCCCGACCATAGCGCGCTGCCGAAGCCCATGATGAGCCGCGCGCCCACCATGACCACGACATTCCGCTCCAGACCCAGAGAGTCGCGAAGCCTGGTGAGAGCTGAAGGCCTATCGACCGGTGCTTCCGACACTCCGCTCACACCTCGGTCCTGAACCGCGCCTTGGCACTCTCGGACCCGATGCGCGAGATGTCGCTTTCAGCGCCGCAGATGACGAAGTGCTGAGGACGGGATTCATTCGCGGCCAGCAGTGGGAAGGCCCGCGATTCCGCGGCGGATGGGCGCCATCGGGGGTACGCACCCGGTGACCCTCCCGCTGCAGGCTGTGCTGCGCCCAGGATCTCAAGACACCTGAAGCGCGAGAACGCACCCCGAGGGCTCGGCCGCCTCATCCAAGTAGACACCTCGGAGTCGCAGATTCGGGGAAGGGATCGTCGGGCAGTTGGAAACCGGCATCACCCATGCACTGGTGAGGCGACCCCAGTGAGCCTCGCCGTCGAAAGCCCCCTATCCCGTCTCATTCACGATGTACTGCGGCCAGAGCGCCCAATAGCAGCGGGCAGGCCGTTCCCGACCTGCATCCGTGCTCCCGCAGTGGCGCCACCCGCAGCACAGTGTGCTTCACGGCAAGCACCGACACCGAAACAGAGTTTTCTGCCGGAAGGGCGCGGGAAACCGGCTCTTTTTCAAAAGAGCGGGTTGCCCGCGACGTTCGTCGTGAATAGACCGGGCTAGACGCCCACCTCAGTACGTCGGCCGGGCCGGACCGGACAGCAGCGGCGAGTAGGTGCCGGGCATGCGGTCGCGAGGACCAATGGAGCGCCAGTACCCGACCCAGGGCAGGCATTCGCGCTGGTTCAGGTCGATGTCAGCACAGAAGACGCCCGTCTCGCCGCGGCTCGAGGCGAGGATGCGGCCCATGGGGTCGATAACCATGCTGTTCCCGTCGTAGACGGAGGGGACCATGTAGAGGCCGTTGTCCCGGGCGCGGACTCGGAAGACAGTCTCACCATCGGCTATGCCGTCCCGGTCGGGTAACGTGTTACCCCAGGTGGGCGCGAAGATGATCTCGGCGCCGTTGTGCGCGAAGATCGTGGCGACCTCGGGGAAGAACCAATCGTAGCAGATCTGGATGGCGATGGTACCGAAGTCGGTGTGGAAGACAGGGTAATCACGGCCGGGCGTGACGCCCTTCTTCCACTCCTCGCGTGGCAGGTGCACCTTGCGGTAAGTACCGGCGAGCTTCCCCTTGCGGTCGAGCAGAACCGCAGTGTTATAGAGCCTCTCCCCGTCCCGCTCCATCAGGCCGGCGACGACCCAGAGACCGTGCTGCCGGGCAACAGCCCCCAGTCGCTCGGTAGACGGACCGGGGATCGGTTCGGCGATGTCGACTGGCCCGGACCCGGTACCGACCATCAGGATCGCCTCCCCCAGACAGACGATGTCCGCTCCGAGGCGCCCCGCCGCGGCAACCTGCTCGCACCAGAGGTCGAGGTTCTTCTCCGGGGTGCTGCTGCTGGGCCGGAGATAGACGGTGCCGACCTTGACCTTGCGTGGCTCGGGGAGATCGGCGGGACGCAGGCTGACGCGCTTCCACAGGACACTGCCGCCCTGGGGCCATCGGACTTCGAGTCGGATCAGGGCGCCGTCCGCGTCTGCGGGGGCGACCAGGACGTCCCGGGACTTTGCCCGCCGGCCCTCCACGGATGGCCCGCGCACAAGCATGCCGGCCGGGTGGACAGCCTTCTCATCGCGCGTCCACTCCACACGGACAACGGCCGCCTGGTAGGGGAACGGGACATCACGCAGCTCGCAGAGAGCCTCAACTGCGTAGGCCGCCTCGCCGGCGATCCCCTGAACACGCTGCTCGACGCCGCCGACGGCGAGGGGCCGTCCCGGGGCCTCGACCAAGAGACCCTTCCGCAGGGCGCGGAGGGTGCAGCGCGCGCCCTCACAGTCGGGCACCCACTCAGTCCAAAACTCGGGCAGCTCGGCGCCCGGCTTCGAGGAGAGAGTGGGGTTACGGATCAGCTCGGCATCGTCGGTCGGCGTCTCGGCGACAGCAGCCGCCGTCAGGACGAGGGCAAGGGTGAGAAGTGCGGGGAGCACGAGGGCATCCATCAGGCGCCTCCGAGCAAGGGGAGTGGCGCGTCCGGCGCGCTATTGCCATCGATGTCACCGTCGATGACCGTGCGGGCGTTGTTGATGCTGGGAAGCGAGTCAATGGGGACAATCGGCCGACCACCTGGTTGCCAGCGAAAGCGGGTCTTGACTCGCCCGGCGTGGGAGTCGGCATTCGCGATGCCCTGTCGGAGGCTCCGGGGCCCCGCACCGCGAGTGTTCGGCGCCGAGCGGGTGTCTGTTCGGGCCGGCCAGGTCCGGCACGTGCTTCCCAGCGTGGAGGTTCACCGGAGCGCCAACGTTGGCCTGCCCCCTTCGACGGCCGACCAACGCCCCGGGAGTCATTCGCACTACTACCATCTGAGTTGGCCTCGCCCATCGCTGTGGGCTCGTAAGGGGCAGTTGCTCAGAACCCGTTACCGCTGTTACCGGGGCAACCGGACTCAGTGGCTGGCCCGTGTGCTCGGGTGCTCAAGCGCGTGGCTGATGAAGGTGTTGGGCTGTGGCGTCAGCGGCGGTGCGTGACCAACTGCTCTGCGATGCAGCCGCCTCCCGTCAGTGCTATCCATCCGTCGCTTCTCGAAGGAACTCCACGGCGCATTCAAGCGCCCACGGCCTGCGAGAGGATCATCCACACTGCGTTCGACGCGGACGAGCCCACACGGTAGCACAATGGGTGGGTTCCAGAGTTCAGGAACTCCTTCCGCTCGGCCGCGAAGACGTACTCGCGGTCGATAGGTTCCCCGCGCCGACGGTGGCGAGGCGTGCGGTGTCTGACGCTCTGACCCTCCCGTCTACTCCTCGTCAAACACAAACGGCACGCTGCGCACGGTATAGGGGGCCTTCGTTCCGTCTTCGAACACCAGCTCCCCCACATCGGCCACGCGCAGCCTTCCGGTGCGCGGTTGGACCTCGATCCACGCGTCTCCGCCGTTGCCGCCGTGTAGCTCGAGGTCCACCTCGAGTTCCTCGCCGGTCGTCGTCTCCAGTTGGTAGGTGTGCAGCAGCTCCTCCACCTCTTTGCGTTGCTGCCCCAGGCCCCCGCCCATGACGATCCGCACGGGCTCCCACGCAAGGTGCACCGCCCCGTCCACCTCATCCAGCTCGCCCGGAATACCGAACACGACATCGGGCGCGTGCACGGTCGTGTGCGTAGGCTTCCCGGACAGTACACCCCGCCCCGCAGCCGGGACGTGGTCCTCGGCCGTCGTTCGGCTCAACTGGAAGATGGTGAAGCCGTCCGCCCCTGCCTCGCGCGCGATGGCGATCTGATGGACGGTCTGATCCGCCGGCTGCCCGGGCGCCGAGGCCCCGATGCCAGGGCACAGCGGCACGCGCCCCGCCACCTGGGCGACCTGACGCGCCACGGTGCGGCGGAACCCCGGGTCGCTGCTCGTGTAGTCCATCGGGCAGACGAAGTCGAGGTAGCCCTCTTTGACCCACAGGAGCCAGTCCTGGCCGATCGAGCGCTTGGTGCCCGGGTAGTTCGAGAAGACCGCCGCCGAGATCTTCACCCACGGCTTGATCTTCCGCACTTCCTCGCTCGTTGACCGCACCAGTCGTGTGATCTGGTCGCAGCGCCAATCGCGGTACTGCTCCATCAGCGGGCCTCGGTAGCAGTCCATCGGCCAGTCCTCGACGGTGACCCCGGCGTCCCGCTGGAAGCGTTCTCGGCACCCGTCGCAATAGCAGACACTCTCGTTCATGTAGCGGATATAGTCGAAGTGCACGCCGTCAACGTCATACTTGCGCGCGACCTCAACCATAGTGTCCAGCTCAAGCTGGTAGTTCTCCGGGTGGGAGGGGCACAGCCAGTTAACCGGCTCTCCGTTGAAGGTGACCATCGTCCGCCCGTCGGCCCGGAGTTGATCGACGAACTCCTGCGGCGCTCGGCTGAGGTTCCAGTTCACCTTCCACGCGTGCACCTCGATGCCACGCTTGTGAGCCTCTTCGACGCACTGCTCGATCTGGTCGCCGTACTGGTCGAACTGCGGTGAGTGGGGGAGGTATTCGCTGTCGTAGTGCGCCACGCCCGCCCACCACATGTTCGGCACAATGGCGTTGAGCCCGGCCTCCTGCATGATGTCGAGCGCCCTGCCCCAGCCGGCCTCGGGATAG
>CBFDAZ010000143.1:0-9746 GCA_965602825.1 uncultured bacterium | reverse complement strand
ATCGGAGCAACCGACCGCAACCTGCTGATTGGCTATAGCGAGAACTTCCCATCGCGGGGCCATTTCCGCGGCATGGTAGACGAGGTTAGAATCTACAACCGCGTCCTTTCTCCGGAGGAGGTGCAGTGGCAGTACGACTCTGGAAGATAGGCTGTCGGTCGCACAAACCCCATCCGCCACAGGACTCGGGGCTTCCCGGCAGGACCGGATGCGTGTTCGTGCCTTGCCCTAGCGGGTGTCCGCCCGAGGAAGTCCATCCCGCCGTGAATCTGGGGCTGTCGCAGTTGCGCAGATCAGTAATGGGGCCTCACGGGGAGGAACGGACACCATGGGACGCAGCGGCTCCATGCTCTGCGCTCTGACGGCGGGGGCGCTCGCTGCCGTCACGGGAGGCGGATCGCACGCGATGGCCGACGACTTCCGCTGGATGCACGGCGCGAACTACATACCGACCTACGCGGCCACGGATGTTGAGATGTGGCTGCGCTACGATCACGAGACCATCGCTCGCGAACTCGGCTACGCCGAGAAGCTGGGGCTGAACTGCGTGCGCGTGTTCCTGCAGTCGCTGGTTTACCAACACGATCCGGAGGCGTCCTTGGCGCGCTTCGAGGACTTCCTCGCCACGGCCGATGCCCACGAATTGAGGGTCATGCCGGTGCTCTTCGATTCGTGCTTCGGTGTGTCGCCCAGCCTGGAAAGCCGGCACATGTGGGTGGCAAACCCGGGTCCCGACCGGATGGCCGAGGAATGGTGGCCGGGACTGGATGCCTACGTGGAGGCGGTGGTCTCGGCCCACAGGGATGACGACCGGATCGCGTTGTGGGACGTGATGAATGAGCCGACGGCCACGCCGCTGGCGGCCATTCCCGAGGGCAAGGCCGAGATCGACGCGTTCGTCGCCCACTACTGCGGTCTGGTGCGACAGCTCGATCCGACCCACGCCATCACGGTGGGTGTGGCGACATGGGACAACAGCGATGTGATCGACTTGGTTGATGTGCTCTCGTGCCACAGTTACGCGGCGGGTGTCGAGGCGTTTCGCGAGGCGCTGGCTGGAACGAGGAGCCAGGCGCGTGCGGCGGGGAAGCCGTGGATCGTCTCGGAATGCTGCAACGTGGCGGCGGGGAACACCTACGAGATGTGCATGCCGGTGCTGCGCGAGTTGGGCGTTGGGCATACGGTCTGGGCGCTCACGATCGGTCGCGAGATGTTCCGCGCGGCGTCGGGGCTCGTGTATCCCGACGGCACGGTCCGGCGGATCGCGGAGGTCGAGGCGGTGATGGATGCCCCGGCCGACGGGTTCGAGGAGAAGCCGGACGCGGACGGCTGGCCCGTCCAGCACGATGTCCACGTACGGCTCGGCGAGTACCTGGAAGCCTCCGCGCGCGACGGCGTGACGGAGACCACGTGGCGCGAGCGCCACACGCTGGCGGAGGCGCTGCTGGCGCAGCCGGGCTCCTATGGCGGCGACCATAGCGGCGTGGCGGAGAGCGTGGCGCAGGCCCGCAAGGCCTACGATGTCGGACGGAAAGAAGAGGCGTTCGCCACGATTGCCGGCCTGATCGAACGAGCGGCCGGCGCTTCACGTGCCAACCCGCCCGCCCCTGAACCGCCCGCCGCGCCGACGGCCACGGTCTACCGTGACGTGTATGGCGTTCCCCACATCTACGCCGACACCGAGGCGGCCGGCGCGTACGCCATCGCGCAAGCGCAGTGCGAGGACATGGGGATGCAGGTGTTTGACAGCCTGCGGATCGCCGCCGGCCGCGGGGCGGAGGCCTTCGGGGAGAGCCACCTCGGCCTGGACCGGTCGCTTCGCCTCTGGCGTCTGCCTGAGACGGCCGAGGGGATGTGGCGCGCGAGCCCCCAGCGGACCAAGCGCTTCATCCAAGGCTATTGCGATGGGCTGAACGACTACCGAGCCGCCCATCCCCAGGAGTGCGCCAACGCCATCGAGATCGAGCCCGTGCATGTGCTCGCCTTCGTGCGCTTCACCGACCTCGAGCCCTCGAGCAGCATCATCGAGCTCAACGTCAATGCGGCGCTCGGCCAGCCGCCCCCGGAGCTGGATTCGCCCGACCAGTCCAGCACCTGGGCGATCGGCCCCACCCGAACGGCTTCGGGAAGGCCGATTCTGTTCATCGATCCCCACTGGCCCGCGCAGGGGCGGACCTCGTGGTGGGAGTTTCACCTGCACGTCGGTCGGATGCAGGTGGGGGGCTTCGCGGTGCCGGGAATGCCCTTCGTGGGGCTGGGATACACGGACGGCGTCGCGTGGGCCGCGACGGCCGGTGGAGCTGACTCGGCAGATGTCTTCGAGCTTAGGATCGACCCCAAGGACCCCAACCAGTACTGGTACGACGGCGTGTGGAAGGAGATGGAGGTCCGCACGGTCACGATCCGCGTGAAGACGGAGGCGGGCGACATTCAGGAGCGAGAGATCACGTTGCGTGAGACCGTCCACGGGCCGGTCGTGCGCGAGGAAGAGGGGCGCACCTTCGCGGGAGCGATCTGTGGCGTGCGCGATACGCTTAAGCTCGAACAGTGGCTGGCGGTGAACCGCGCGAAGAGCGGCGACGAGATCCGAGAGGCCCTGCGTATGGATCAGGCGGCCTGGCTGAACGTGACCTACGCCTCGCGTGACGGGCACTTCGGGTACATCCAGACCGGAATGTGCCCCGCGCGCGGAACAACGAAGTACACGTGGCTTGGCGCGCACGACGGCACACGCTCCTCGGAAGGCTGGCAGGGGCGCATTCCCTTCGACGAGTTGCCGCAGCTCCACGATCCATCGACGGGCTGGCTGCAGAGCTGCAACACGGCGGCGAACTACGTGACCGAGGGTCAGACGATCGAGCAGGACGACTTCCCGCCGGGCGCTATGTGCGGTCACGTCGCGCCGGCCGACGGCCGGCTCTGGCGTGGGCGTGGGATGCGGTGCTTCGAGGTGATGCCGAAGATGCGGAACGTGACCCACGAAGAGGCCCGCGCGTTTGCCCTCGACACCTACGCTCCGGCTGGGCCGATCTGGGCCGGGCCGCTCGTCGCGGCCTACGAGGCACGGGGGAACGAAGTGGCGGACCCCGATCTGAGCATGAAGATGCTGGCCGATGCGGTCCGCGAGTGGGATTGCCACATCGTCAAGAGCAGCGTCGGCGCAACGGCCTTCCGCTACTGGCGCATGGAGTACCAGTAACTCCATCCCGAGGCGTTCGGGAGCAACGAAGCCTACGGTGCCCCACAGAGCCCCGAGGAGCAACTCGATGCCGTCAAGGCGCTGCGCGCCGCCGCAGACCACCTGAAGGAAGCCTACGGGTCGCCGCTCGTGCCATGGGGTCAGATCCTCCGGCTGCGCCGCGGCGGGTTGGACCTGCCGCTCGATGGCGACGTGGGGTTCTTCGGCGGAACCGAGTGCCTGCGCTCGACCGGCACCCAGAACGAGGACGGCGAAGGACACTTCGTGTTCGACGGCGGCCAGGTGATCCCGACGGTGGTGGAGCTGACCGACCCAATCCAGGTGTGGAGCATCGTGCCATACGGCCAGTCGCGCCGACCCGAGTCACCACACTACTCCGACCAGATGCACCTCTACTCCGAGAGCCGCATGCGTCCCGCGTGGCATGGCTGGGCGCAACTCGGCGACCATGTCGAGTCCAAGGTGGTTGTCGAGCCGAGAGCCCCGCACGGCGAGTGAACAGGTGCCGTCTCGGGCAAGCTGCCATTCGCGGCTTCCTCAGCCATGCATGCAGGTTCCTGGACTGCACGTCGCCAAGCATCGCGGCGTGTGGCTTACCATCCTGCCACGGACCTGGGTGTCCAGGCTGATATGGGGAGCCCGGATGAGGAGTGCGAGATGAGGCGAGCCCCAGCGACGATGCTTGCCTGTGCAACGGCGGTTCTGCTGTATGTCTGGCTGGGCGCCGGCAATCTCCAGGCGGCCACCATTTCCGTGCATGGCCGGTTGACCGCCGACATCACGGGCAGCCACTCCGTTGCCATGCCTGAAGACTCCGGGAACGACGGCGATGCCCACAACACGATCGTGGAGGCGGCTGATCGGGCCGAGACTGGCGAGGTGCTGATCGGGGCTGGTGCGGACCGCAACACCAAGGGCAACGCCGGAAGCACCCCATCGGACCACACGTCGGTCGACTGGGAGTTGATCCAGGGGATCGCGACGCTGATAGGGTCGAAGGTCGACCAGGAGACGGGCGAAGCTGCCAGATCGAGTCAGACGCGGTTCAGTCAGGCGACACGCGTTCTGGTGCAGTAGGCTCGGGCAAGGGAGCACCGGACATGGATGTAGGCGATTCCCAGCCCCGTATCCCAATCCAGTTGGGACGTCGGTGAACTGTGGCATCCACGAGGGCCAAGCCCATGGAGCAGAAGCGATGCACTGAGCGCGCGAGCGCGAGGATCACGCGCCGCGATCTCTTCAAGGCGATGGTGGCTGCCGGAGCGACCGTGTCTCTGGCTGGGACCGTCGACCCCTCAACAACGGAGAGCGCGCCAATGGATGACTCGGGGACGCCCGATCGCGATCGCTACGGCGGATGGACGGGCAGGCAATTCGAGGCCACGGGGTTCTTCCGCACGCACCACGACGGCGAGCGGTGGTGGCTGGTCACGCCCGAGGGCAGTGCCTTCGTCTCCTTCGGTATCAACCACTACCACGCCGGTTGGTGGGCGCAAGACTACAACCGCGAGCACTGGGTGAAGGCCTTCGGCGCTCGCGAGCCCTGGGATGACGCCTGGCGCAAGGGCTTTCGCGACGCCGCGCTGGCCGACTGCCGACGACTCGGCATCAACACGCTCGGTATCCATACGGACGCCGCGATGCTGACCGATCCGCCCGACGGGCCCATCATGCCCTACGTTCGCCGCTATGAGCCAGTCGTGCTCTCGCACTACCTCGGGCCGACGCCCGAAGCCTATGTCGACATCTTCGCGCCCGGTTTCGAGGCGCAGTGCGACGGCGCGGCCCGCGAGATGGCCGCGCCCTACGCTGACGACCCGATGCTGCTGGGCTATTGCATGGCCGACTGCCCGATCCTGACCGACGGCGACGCCCGGTGGTCGCGTAGTACGACCTGGCCGCGCGTGTTGCGCAACCTGGGCGCGGAGGCGCCGGGCAAGCAGGCCTACGTCTCCATCATGCGCGAGCGTCACGTCGACATCAAGGCCTTCAACGTCGCCTACGCAACCGACTTCGCCTCGTGGGAAGCCCTGTCGGCCGCCGAGGACTGGCGCCCGGACGCCGCCCCAGCCAACCAGACCGAACACGCCGACAACCACGCCTTTCTGCTCGTTTGCGTCGACCGCTACTACACCGCGGCCAAAGTCGCTCTCCGGCGCTACGACACCAACCACATGTTCTTCGGAGACAAGATCAACGCGAACAGCGATACCCTCGACAGGATCATCGAGATCACCAGCCGCTACACCGACGTGGTCAACTACCAGTGCTACGCGCGTTGGAGTGAACAGAAGGCGCTGCTCGATCGGTGCTCCCCGCAGGTTGACCTGCCGTTTCTCAACGGGGACTCGGCGTTCACTGTGCCGACCGAGACGATGCCGAACCCGTACGGCCCTCACGCGAGAGACCAGGCGGAGCGAGCTGCGTGGACTCGCGAGTTCATGGAGAATGCTCTCGCGCGGCCGGAGTTCGTGGGATGGCATATGTGCGGTACCATCGACACCTGGAAAGAGATGCCGGGCAAGGAACAGAACCAGCACCAGGGCCTCATGACGACCACTGGCGTCTTCTATCCCGAGATGGCGCGAACGGTGCAGGACCTTTCGGCAAGGCTCTACAGGATCGCGCTCGGCGAGGGTGCATAGCTGACTCGGGCAGCGGCTCCGTCCTGGCTGATCGTGCAGGACAGCGGTCCTTGCCCGAGCGCCAAGTACCGGTCGTGCCCCCAGCCACAGTTCAGGGCTGCCACGCACGAGTCAGAGCGTGATGGGACACACCTGGGTGCCGTCATCCCGCTGCACTGTCCACGCGTACCTCCGAAGAGCTCGGCCCGCCTCAGAACTTATGGGTATCCCGCTGCTCAGTACCTGTGGCCAACGCCTTCGTCACCCACGCTCTGGAGCAGCCGAGCTACCTTTGCCCTGTTGCGGGCCTCAGCGCTGTCGAGCACGGCCTCGGACACGGCGGACCGGTCAGGTTTCGGCGCAGGCGTGGGCGGTGGTGCGAGTGCCTCGGGGAGAAGCTCATTGGCCAGGAACGCATGACGCAGGCTCCGGCGACGTAGCCGCCCGCCTATGCCCGTAGGGTCTGCAGCGTACGAGGCAACAGCAAGCGGCGCCAGCGGCTTGGGTCCAATGGCCAGTGGCCGAGTCACGCAGGCTGGTGGTGAGCACTCCCGCCGCCAGCTGAAGCCCGGCGGCAGGAGACGGCTGCAGCGAGAGGAAGGGACAACGCGGCCTGCAAGCGGTGACGTTGGGAGGCGCCCGATGCGATGCCCATGTGCATTCCTGACAGTGTTCGCTGCAATGACTTCCGTGCCACCGGCGCACTCCGGCGCAAACGTCCTGTGCAACAGCAGCTTCAACGTCGGGCTGCAGGGCTGGTCTTGTTACACTCGCGGCACAGGTGGGTACCCGAACGACATCCGGCTCGCCTCCAGTGACCCATGGCCCGAGTGGGCTGCCGGCAGGCTACGGTACGTCGCGCCGGAGGACAACAGCTTTGTGATCGCGAGCCGGGCACATGAGGTCGCTGCCGACATATATGAACTGCGCGCTTCGGTGATGGCCGAGATGGAGTGCGTGGTCCAGTTGGTCGACTCAGGCAAGCCGCGCGAGAACGTCGTCACCGAGATCGCCGTCGCGCCGGATGCGCAGTGGCAACAGATCGCGGCGCAGGTAGTCGTGGAGGCCGGACAGGTAGCGATTGTGGTTCGGGGGCAAGGCCCCGGCCTGCTCGAGTTGGATGACATTGAGCTGAACGGCAACGCGGACCCAGCAATGCCGGCCGAGGTCGGTCTCGCCGCTGTCGAGCAAGACAGTGTGTTCATGCTGGGCAGCGACGTAGGGTTCGAAGCGCGTTTGTATGTGGCATCCGCGCTCACGGGAGCGCTGGCGTATCGTGTCGAGAACGCCTGGGGAGATGTCATCGCCGAAGGCAGCCAACCGATCGAAGCGCCAGCGGGAGAGCTGGTGCGAACCGTGCTGAAGCCGCAGATCGCGCAGACGGGGCACTACCGGATACTCGCGCAGGCGACCACGGACGCCGGTCCGGCATCCCTGCCGAGCGAGGCGCTCTTCGCAGTCATCCCGCACCGAGAGCTCGCCACATCGACGGCCGACGCGGACCGAAGCCGCTTCGGCTGCAACATGACGAACCGCCCGCAACTGATCGGGATCGCCCAGAAGCTCGGGATGCGCTGGGTGTTCTGCGCGCCACCCCTGTTCACGAAGTGGTTCAGCGCGGAGCCGCGACCAGGCGAGTGGATCACCTATGACGACGTGGTGGCAGACTTCGAAGCAGCGGGGCTGCGTATCGTCGGGAACCTCGCTGATCCGCCGTACTGGGCCACACGACCGGGCGACAAGCGCTACTCCGGCCCATGGCCGAACGCGACAGTACCCACGGACTGGTCCCGGTGGGAGTCGTACGTTACCCGGATTGTGGACCACTACCACCCACGCATCACGCACTGGGCGCTGTGGAATGAGCCAAACCACCCGGGATACCTGAAGCTGACGGAGGGCCAGGAATGGGTCTCGCGGTATGTCGAGCTGCTGGAGCACACGTACTCCCACGTCAAGGCGGTCGACCCCGGGATGCAGGTGGTCGGCGGCACAGTCACCAACCCCGGCGCTCTGCCGCCGCTTGTAGTGGGCGGCGGACTCCCGCTCATGGATGTTGCGGCGTTCCACTGGTCGTCGTGGTCTCCTGATGGGTATGTGCGGGCGACGGGCGAGGAGTTGGGGTTGCTCGGGCCGGCCGACAAGTGGGTCAACTGCGTCAAGCGCATCACCGAGGCCTACGCCACGGCGGGTGCCTCAGCGCCGCTATGGGACACCGAATGCCACCTCACGGAGGCCGACATCGAGCGCGCGTTTGCCACTCAGCCTGCCGTGCCTCAGCAGTACAACACACCGGTGATGACAGCGCTTGACGCAGCGGCTGCGGTGCCGCGGCAGCACATCGCCGAGTGGGCCGCGGGAGTCGAGCGGACCTTTGCGTGGCTGCTATCAGTCAGCTCGGGGCCGTGGCAACCCCGGACAGCCATCACCATGCTCGAATGGGACCGCAGCCCGGCCGCCGCGCTCGTGACCTACGCCGTGATGACCGACATGTTCGACGACGCCGAACTGGTGGGTTGGGAGACGAGGACCGACACGTCGCAGCTTGACCGACCGACGTTCTGGACCTTCACGTTCCGGAAGCCGAGCGGAACGCTTCGAGTGATCTGGGGCAACAGAGACGCGGAGCACGAGGTGATGCTTGACACGGGCGGCGGCGACGTGATGGTCCACGACATGTTCGGGGTCGAGCGTCCTGGGGCCGGCTCCATGAGCGGCGTCGACCTGACGAACAAAGTCGCGCTGCGCGTCGGGAGGCATCCGTACTACATCCTCGAAGTCGACTGACGTGGGTCCTGGCGGGCCTGCAGTATGATATGGGGATGATAGCTGAAACGGTATCATGGATATGGGGAGGCTCCCGTTCACGGCCCCGAAGGCGTGAGCCCGGCGGCAACGCGTTCTTCGCCGTGTCCCCGGCGCCCAAGGCGACGCTGAGGAATGCGAGGCAGGCGGCGAGGAAGAAAGCGTCGGTGGGGCTGACGGAGTCGCTTCATGAGGCAGCGGATCGACCTGCAAAGCCGCAAAAGCCCTCGCTCAGAACAATCACGCCGCCCAGCCGAGGGCATCAGGCAATAGATGCAGACGAGAAGGGTGTGGCCCTCCCGGCTGGGCTATGTTACTGTCTGTGTCGCCGATGCTCAGGAGAAGTGTAGCTTCCACAGCCCGAGGAGGTCGTTCAGCGCATTTTGGTCTCTGGACGGCACGCCCACTCTCCACGGTCGCCATCACTTGGCTGTAAGAACGCGCACTCCTGCGGACCTCTTGATGCCGTCGAAGTAACCCAGCTCATCCCCGAACCAGACGTCTCGAGGCGCCGCCTCAATGCGGTTGACAGCACGGTCCCGCGCAGCATTGAACACGCCTGGTCGGGCGCCGACGGACCAGGTCGGGGGCGGTGAGCCTATCTCCAGCCCACGAGGATTGCCGGCACCGTAGTAGTGGTTGTGCTGGTCGATGATGCCGTCAGGCTGAAACGTGTGAGTGCCATAGGGTGTTTCTCGGCCTGGGTACCCGCCGTAGAGCACGTGGTACCGGGTCGCCTGGACTTTGTTGTGCTGAATGGTGCAGCCGTTGACCTTGGGATGCAGGCCCCGAGGCTCCACTCCGAGACAATTGCCGTCTGGGTCAGCCACGCCGCTGCCCGAGCAGACGTGGATGCCCCAGTAGGTGTTGAAGAAGTGATTGTGGTGGATGTGGTGGCTTGAGCCATGGACGATGATGCCCACGCACTGATCGTAGTTGAGGGTCGAAGTCGGTAGGTCCCAGTAGAAGATGTTGTGCATGGCCTCGCTGCCGTCCCCCATCCTGAAGCTCAACCCGCCGCGGCAGTTCTTGAACAGGTTGTGGGAGAACGTGCACCCACCGCCGCCGCACTTGATCACCTCCAGGTCTGACGTCGAGCTAACGTCCCAGCCCTCGAA